>NZ_JBITGE010000001.1:0-201903 GCF_044456785.1 Micromonospora sp. NPDC050795
AGCCAGCAAAAACTGACCAGTCCGGGGTATAAATCATAATTGGCACTGGCTTTACAAGCACCCTGTTGAGTTCTCAAAGAACAACCACACACCGATCAAAGCACCACACTCAATGGCACCCATCTCGGGGCTTCACCGCTCCGCGCCCGGCGCTTTCCAGCGCCAGGCACTTTTACTACGTTACCCGCTCGTTTCCGCCCTGTCAAACCGATATTTCGCGGTTCGCCATGCTTCAACCCGATAACCCGGATAGTCTTGCTTGCTCGAGTCCACGATGACGCACGTCGTTGCCGACGTTCGTCTCTGTCGTGGGAAGCCGCAGACCGGCCGATCGCCGCTTCGCGGCTCTCCGCCCGGCTCCTGCCGGCTTCGAAACTCTACCCGGTCGGCTTCGCGTTCGCAACCCCGTTTCCGGAGTGTTCCGCACCGCCCGATCCTCAGTCCCGCTCGGCGTTCCCGCCACGAGCCTGGCGCCCGTTCTCGGCCGGTTTGTCCGGCCTCCCCCGTGCAGAGAGAAAGTTACGCGGACGGCCCGGAGAAGGCAAATCAGGGTTCATCACTGGTTCGGACGACGAGCACCTGCCGGTTCCTGGTGCCGCCGAGCTGCCAGCAACCTCGACTCCCCGACACAGCCGAGGACGCGGGCCACCTCGACGTGCCAGAGTGTCAATCATGGATGAGTCCGGGCACGGCACCAGGGTGTTCGCCGAGCAGGCGCTGCTCGGCCTCATCGGGCCGTTCTGGCAGGTGGTGATCGGCGCGGTCGTGCTGGTCGTGCTGGTGCTCTCGGTGGGACGGCTGGCACGACGTGGCAGGTCCCGGATGACCACGGCACTGCTGGTCACCGCCGCGGCCATCGCCGGGTTCGCGGTGATCGGCGTCCTGCTGGAGGGTTGAGGTTCAGAGCCGGCGGTTTGGCCCGCCGCACACCTCAGAGCCGCGGTTGGCCCAGGCTGAGCGTCAGAGCCGGCGGTTGGCCAGGCTGGGCAGCTCGGCGCGGATCGTGTCGAGCCGCTCCAGATCCAGGTCGACGACGGAGACCCCCGGGCCGTCCGGCACCTGGCCGAGGACCGTCCCCCACGGGTCGACCACCATGCTGCGCCCGAAGCAGGTGCGACCGGGCTCGTGGTCGCCGGTCTGACCGGCCGCCGCCACGAAACACTGGTTCTCGATCGCCCTGGCCCGCAGCAGGACCTCCCAGTGGTCCCGGCCGGTGTGCATCATGAACGCTGCCGGAACCACGAGCAGCTGCGCGCCGCCGTCGGACGCGAGCAGCCGGTAGAGCTCGGGGAAGCGCAGGTCGTAGCAGATCGACAGGCCGACCCGTACCCCCTCCACGTCGACCACCACGGGTTGGGCCCCGGGCGCGACACTCGTCGACTCCCGGTAGGAGACCCGACCGGGGATCTCCACGTCGTACAGGTGGATCTTGCGATAGCTCGCGGCCAGACTGCCGGAACGGTCGAAGACCAGCGAGGTGTTCCACGTGTGGTCCGGGTCCGGACCCGCCTCATGGAACGAACCGGCCACCACCCAGATCCCGAGCCGCCTGGCCACCCCGGCGAAGAAGCTGCCCACCTCCCCGTCGACCGGCTCCGGTTCGGGCAGCCCGGCGGCAGGACCCAGGTAGTCGACGTACTCCGGAAGGACGGCAAGATCCGCGCCGCCGGCGGCGGCGCGCTCCAGCAGGGCCTCAGCGGCCGCCAGATTTGCCTTACGGTCGTCCCGGGCGTTCAGCTGGCAGACGGCGACACGCATGAGCCCAGGGTACGGCTGGAGACCCGTTCACGGACAGCGCCACAGCCTGACCGGCACGGGCGGGCGGTGGTCACTGGCGAACGGCGCCGAACACGATCACGCCGGCCGCTCAGGATCGAACGGCCGGCGGGACGCGGGAAGGATCAGGCGGACTTGTCTTCGCGGTCGCGCCGAGCCCGGCGCCCGGTGAACTCACGCGGCACGATGGTCGGGTTGACGTTCTCCAGGACAACCTCGCGGGTGATCAGCACGCGGGCGGCGTCGGGGTTGCTCGGCACCTCGTACATCGCGGAGAGCAGAACCTCCTCGATGATGGCCCGTAGACCACGGGCACCGGTGCCCCGCAGCATCGCCTGATCGGCGATGGCTTCCAGCGCCGGCTCGTCGAACTCGAGCTCGACACCGTCGAGCTCGAACAGACGCTGGTATTGCCGGACCAGGGCGTTGCGCGGCTCGGTGAGGATCCGAACGAGGGCGCTGCGGTCCAGGCTGCGAACGTTGGTGATGACCGGTAGCCGGCCGACGAACTCGGGGATCAACCCGAACTTGAGCATGTCCTCCGGCATCACCTGGCTGAAGATGTCGTCGGTCGACCGCTCGGAGACCGACCGGAGCCGGGCGCCGAAACCGGTGCCGCCCTGCCCGGTGCGGGACTCGATGATCTGGTCGAGGCCGGCGAACGCCCCACCACAGATGAACAGCACGTTGGTGGTGTCGATCTGGATGAACTCCTGGTGTGGGTGCTTACGGCCACCCTGCGGCGGCACGTTCGCCACCGTGCCCTCAAGCATCTTGAGCAGCGCCTGCTGCACGCCCTCACCGGAGACGTCCCGGGTGATCGACGGATTCTCCGACTTGCGGGCGATCTTGTCGACCTCGTCGATGTAGATGATGCCGGTCTCGGCGCGCTTGATGTCGTAGTCGGCGGCCTGGATCAGCTTGAGGAGGATGTTCTCCACGTCCTCGCCCACGTAGCCCGCCTCGGTCAGCGCGGTGGCGTCGGCAATGGCGAACGGGACATTCAACATCCGGGCGAGGGTCTGCGCCAGGTGGGTCTTGCCGCACCCCGTCGGCCCGAGCAGCAGGATGTTGGACTTGGCCAGCTCGACGGCGTCACTGCCGGAGCCCGGCGCGCCAGCCGCCTCGGCCTGGATCCGCTTGTAGTGGTTGTAGACCGCTACGGCGAGCGCCTTCTTGGCCTGATCCTGACCCACGACGTAGGTGTCGAGGAACTGGCAGATCTCCATCGGCTTGGGAAGCTCTTCCCACTTCACCTCGCCGGACTCGGCCAGCTCCTCTTCGATGATCTCGTTGCAGAGATCGATGCACTCGTCGCAGATGTAGACCCCTGGGCCCGCGATGAGCTTCTTGACCTGCTTCTGCGACTTGCCGCAGAAGGAGCATTTCAGTAGGTCGCCGCCGTCACCGATCCGTGCCACCTACGTTCTCCCTGCACTCATCGGCCGGAGACCCGGCCCTGACCTGCGGACGTTGCACGCCGCCCGGTGTGGTTCGCGCCGCTGACCCAGCCGGCGAAGCGGTACGGACCCGACGTTACCCGCTGACGGGGCATTCTCCGACCCCCAAAACGGGTGTGTCAGAGGTCGGCCGGGAACGAAAGCCCCGGCCAACCTCTGACCCGGTACGGCTCAGCGGGCGGCGTTGGCCGCCAGCAAACCCTTCTTGCGGCTGGTCAGAATCGTGTCGACCAGCCCGTACTCCTTGGACTCCTCGGCCGTCATGATCTTGTCACGGTCGATGTCCTTGCGAACCTGCTCGATCGGGCGGTTGCAGTGGCGGGACAGCATGTCCTCCAGCTGCGTACGCATCCGCAGGATCTCCCGGGCCTGGATCTCGATGTCCGAGCCCTGCCCGTAGCCGCCCTCGGTGGCCGGCTGGTGGATGATGATCCGCGAGTTCGGCAGGGCCATCCGCTTACCCGGAGTGCCCGCCGAGAGCAGCACCGCCGCCGCGCTCGCCGCCTGCCCGAGGCAGACCGTCGAGATGTCCGGACGGACGTACTGCATGGTGTCGTAGATCGCCGTCATGGCGGTGAACGAACCACCCGGCGAGTTGATGTACATGATGATGTCGCGGTCCGGGTCGGTGCCCTCGAGCGTCAGCAGCTGGGCCATCACGTCGTTGGCCGACGCGTCGTCCACCTGGACGCCGAGGAAGATGATCCGGTCCTCGAAGAGCTTGTTGTACGGGTTCGACTCCTTGACCCCGTACGACGTGCGCTCGACGAACGACGGCAGCACGTAGCGGTTGTGCACGGCCGCGAACTGGGGCGGCAGGCTCAGATCGGTCATCGTCAGCTCCTCAGCTCAGGGTCCCGGCGCCATCCGGAACCTGTGCGGCCCCGATGATCACCTTGTCGATGAAGCCGTAGTCCATGGCCTCCTGGGCGGTGAACCAACGGTCCCGGTCCGAGTCGGCCTCGATCTGCGACTGGCTCTGGCCGGTGTGGTGCGCGACCCGCTCCTGGAACATCCGCTTCGTGTAGAGCATCTGCTCCGCCTGGATGGCGATGTCGGACGCCGTGCCGCCCAGACCACCGGACGGCTGGTGCATCATGATCCGTGCGTGGGGCAGGGCGTACCGCTTGCCCTTGGTGCCCGCGCAGAGCAGCAGCTGACCCATCGAGGCAGCCATGCCCATCGCCACGGTCGACACGTCGTTGTCGATGAACTGCATGGTGTCGTAGATCGCCATGCCGGAGTAGACCGAGCCACCCGGCGAGTTGATCCACAGGTTGATGTCGCGGTCCGGGTCCTCCGCGGCGAGCAGCAGCAGCTGCGCGCAGATGCGGTTGGCGACCTGGTCGGTCACCTCACTGCCCAGGAAGATGATGCGTTCCTTGAGCAACCGGTTGTAGACCGAGTCGTCGAGGTTGCCAATGGAGTCGCCACCGCGCGCGTCAATCGCCCGGAGCGACTTCTTGGGGATGTGCATGTCGGTCATGGCAGCCCTTCGCTCTCCGTACCGTCTTTCCCGACACTAACCGCTGTGCGGGGCGGCAGAGTCCCGGTCGGGGCAGTGTTCGCTCTCAGCGCAGCTGTGTCGGGCGTACCCGCGGCGCGGGCTTCCGGGCGTACCCGGCAGTGCTTGCTGCCGGGCGGACCCGGCAGTGCCTGCTGCCCGGGCGGACCCGGGAGGGAAACGGCCGCCGTCCGCCGCTGGGCGGTGAACGGCGGCCGCACCCGACGATCAGTGGTCGTGGTTGTGCTCCGCCTCGTTGGCGGCGCGCAGCGCGTCGAGGGTGATCCCGTTACCGGCCGAGTCCTTGATCGTGATCTTCTCCATGACGGCCGCGAGCGCCTTGCCCCGCCGCACGTCGCCGAAGACCGCGGCGGCCGCGCCGGAGCGCACCAGCTGGTCGTAGTACTGCTGCGGGGCCATCCCGGCACGCTGCGCCCGGTGCACGATCTCGTGCCCGAACTCGTCGTCGGAGACCTGCACGTCCTCCGCGTCGGCCAGCGTGTCCAGCAGGAGCTGGACCTTGACGCCCTCGGTCGCCGCCTCGGTCAGCTCGGCGTCGATCTGCTCCTCGGTCTTGTCCTCGGCCGCGAGGTACTCCTCCATCGAGGCGCCGATCCGCTCCAGCTGGTCGACCATCGCCTGCTTGCGGCTGTCGACCTCCTCGCGGACGACACCCTCCGGCGCCGGGATGTCGGCGGCCTCGACGAGCTGGGCCAGGGCCTTGTCCCGGGCGGCGTAGATCTGCTCGACCTGCTTGCCCTGGGTGACCCGGTTGCGCAGGTCGCCGCGCAGCTCCTCGATCGTGTCGAACTCGCTCGCCATCTGGGCGAACTCGTCGTTGAGCTCCGGCAGCTCCTTCTCCTTGACCGTGCGCACGGTCACCGCCACGTCGGCGTCCCGACCGGCGAAGTCGCCGCCGACCAGCTGGGTGGTGAAGGTGGTGTCGTCACCGGCGGCGAGCCCGACCACGGCCTCGTCCAGGCCCGGCAGGAGCTGCTTGCTGCCCACCTCGTGGGAGATGTTGCTCGCCTGGCCGCCCGGCACGTCCTCGCCGTCGACGGTGGCGTTCAGGTCGATCTGGACGTAGTCGCCCTCGGCGGCGGCCCGCTCGACGGTCTTGAGGGTCGCGAAACGCTCCCGCAGGTTCTTCACCTGCTCGTCGATCTCGCTCTCGTCGATCTGCAGCTCGTCGACGGTCACCTCGATGGTGCTCGCGTCCGGGATGGTGATCTCCGGGCGGACGTCGACCTCAGCCGTGAAGTTGAGCGAGTCACCGTCGTTGAACTCGGTGATCTCGACCTCCGGGCGCCCCAGCGTCTTCAGGTCGTGCTCGCGCACCGCGGCGAGGATGTTCTCCGGGATGGCCTCCTGGACCGCCTCGTTGAGGACGGTGCCCCGGCCCACCCGCTGGTCGATCACCGCGGTCGGCACCTTGCCCCGGCGGAAGCCCGGAACCTGGACCTGCGAACCGATCTCCCGGTACGCCTTCTTGAGGCTCGGCTCGAGCTCGACGAACGGCACCTCGATGGCGAGCCGCACGCGCGTCGGGCTCAGAGTCTCGACGGTGCTCTTCACAGGCGTACTCCTTGACGGATCTCAGTTGAGTCTGGGCGTGATTCAGCCCATCGAGTGTAGGCGAGCCGGCCTGACGCTCCGGCATCGCCCGGGAGCCGCACTGGGCGGCACCCGGGGCGGCCCGGCCGCGGACGACAGTCGGGGTGGCGGGATTTGAACCCACGGCCCCTCGCTCCCAAAGCGAGTGCGCTACCAAGCTGCGCCACACCCCGTGGCGACGTGCAGTCTATGCCGTCGCCACGCCTCAGTCGGTGCCGGGGCATCCCCCACCCGGACAGATCGCCCGAAATTACCATTAGCCCCACTCCCGTACCGCCAAGATCCGCACAACTTCACGGATGTGGTGGTCTCAGCACGCCGAGGCCACTGCATCCCGAATGTTGCGCGGATCTTGGGTCGCGGTGCCGCCGGGTCGCGGACGACGCGACGCCGCGGGGCGGTGACGCGGTTACGCGTCGGGCAACAGCATTGGGTACGCTAGGGGCGCGTCCCGTTTCGGCGGGATGCACGCGGGCGTAGCTCAATGGTAGAGCTTCAGTCTTCCAAACTGACTACGCGAGTTCGATTCTCGTCGCCCGCTCCACGCACGAAGGCCCAGGTGGCCCGCACAGTGGCGGCACCTGGGCCCACTCGGCGAGGCCGAGTCGCCGTGTCACTTCAGGTGGAACCGTTCGTCTGCCGCGAGGGCCGCCAACTGCGGCACGGAGTACGGCAGCTTCGTCAACCCCGGCCGGCTCTCGTCCAGCCGCGCGGCCTGCGCCACGAAGACCACCACGCCGTCCGAGTGCCGGTACGCCGACCACTGGTCGAGCCGATCGTCGCGGCTCGGTCGGACCACCACGCCGACCCGCACCGCGCCGACGGTCTCGACCTGGCACTCGCCCCCCATGCTCCAGAACTGCTGGGCCAGATCGCACGGCTCGGTCGGCAGCGGGTTGCCGGCAGCGTGCACCTCGACGATCACGCGCCCGGTGCCCTCACCCTGGGCCACTGCCACCGAGGACGAGTAGCTCCACACGTCGACGCCGCCCACCTTGTCCTCGAACTGCGCCTGGTGGGTCCGCAGCGTCCGCTGTTCTGCGGGCTGGCCCGGCGGATCGTCAGGCGCGGTGAAACCGGCGGGCACGACCGAGACAGCCTCAGTGAGCAGGTGGACTCCCTGCTCATACTTGGATCCGGCTCGCGCGGTCCGGTCCTCCTGCGGTTGCCCGTCCGGCCCGGTCGGCCACGGTTCCTTGGTGTCCGGAGAAGCCAGTGGCCCCTGGCCCGCCGGCTGGTAGACGTGGCCGTCCGGGGTGGCGACGGCCGCGAAGCCGGTGACCGCCAGCACGACAGCCGCCGATCCGAGGGACGCCCACAGCGCGCGTCGACGAAAGTGCGTCCGCCGTGCCGCGCCGAGCGCGGCTGTCGTACTCAATGGTGGTGGTGGGGTTGTCCCCGCCATCTCGCTGCGCAGCCCCTCGCGCAACTCCTGCTCGTTCATCGCTCCCCCATCTCGATCCCGCTGTAGGTGGGTGTCAGGAGGCCTCGCAAGGTCTCGAGCCCGCGTGCCGCCTGGCTCTTCACCGTCCCTGGAGAACACTCCAGCAAGGCCGCGACGTCCTCGATCGACAGGTCCTCCCAGTACCGCAGAACCAGCACGGCCCGCTGACGCGGCGCCACCCGGGCCAGTGCCTGCAGCAGCACCAGTCGGCTCTCCGGCGAGTCGGGCGGGGCCACCTGCTCGGTGTCCTCGCCACCCACCCGTTCACGCCGCCACCAGCCGCGGCGGCGCTCGTCGAGGAAGGTCCGGATCAGGATCCGGCGTACGTAGCTGTCGAGCACCTCGTGCCGGGAGATCCGGTTCCAGACCCGGTAGAGCTTGACGAACGTGGTCTGGACCAGGTCTTCGGCACGGTGCCAGTCGCCGCACAGCAGGTACGCGGTGCCACGCATGGCACCGGACCGTGCCGCGAAGTACTCGGCGAACGCCTCGTCGCGATCGCTCATTCAGGCCTCCGATCCCCGTCTCGAGTTAGTCACGCGGGGTCTGGCTCAGAGGGTTGCTCCGGAACTCGCGCAAATGTCACCGGGATCAACGCGTGTCACTCACGCCCGCGCCATCCCGCCCGGGGGCGACCCGCTTCTTGACAGGTGTCGATCTGTGCACTGGTGTAAGGACCAGACACATCGACGTCCGTCACAGGAGGGCACATGATCGTCCGACGACGGTGGACAGCTGCCGCCACCACAGTGATCCTGTTCAGCGCAGTGTTGTCCCATCCGGCTTCCGGCGCGGCGGCACCCGCCGCCCCGGCCGCCCCGATCTCCCTGAGCGCCACCGAAACCGCAGTGGTCCGGGTTCAGCTCCGCGATCAGGCCCAGCTGGACCGGCTCGTCGCCACCGGCGCGGACCTGGCCAACCGGCCCCGGACGCGGGACGGCCGGATCATCGCCGACCTGGTGCTCAGCGGCACGCAGCTCGGCGAACTGACCGCGCAGGGCGCGACGGCCGTGCAGATCGTGCAGCGCGCCGGGGACGGCAACCGGCACTACACCGACAGCGTCCGCGCGGCTCAGGCCCGTACCGCCGCCGGGCTGCGCGCTCCGGCCGCGGGTCAGCGGTCCACCGCCAGCGGCACTGCCGTGGACACCCTCCAGGTGCAGCAGGCGTACTGGTGGACCACGACCGGACAGACGTTCCTGCAGGCCCAGGTGGCCACCACCGCCACCGACGACCCGGACGTGGAGATCACCGTCAGGTGGCGTACGGCGGACGGCGCCACCGGCTCGTTCCCGCTCTACCGGTTCGAGGACTCCGGCGAGTACCAGTACCACTACGCGCTCCCCCAGCCGGTGCCGAGCCGGCCGGTTCAGCTGAGCGCCACCTCCAGCCTCGGCGGGGTCAGCAGGGCGATCACCCCTACGCTCTGGCCGAACGCCTCCCCGCCGCCGCTGCCGGCCGGCTACCAGAAAGACTTCATCGACGCGTACCTGACGCCGGTGGACATCCAGGCGCGGATCAAGCGGCTGGCGCGCCAGTACCGGGACCTGGTTGACGTGATCGACCTGCCGAACAAGACCCAGGGATACCGACGCAACGCGGCCGGCTACCTGGGCGACCCGGCGGTGGCCGCCCTGGTCATCGAGTCGGTGCGCTTCGGCGACCAGAACATGAACGGCGTACAGGTGCGGACGGTCGACCCGGGCCGGGCGAACCGCCCCCTGACCGTCGGCTACCGCGACCGCGTCCTCACCGTGTCACTGGCCACCGACACCGCGGGCAAGACGGTGAGCACCACCGACGAGGTCGCGGCGGCGATCAACGCCCGTCAGCCGGACCGGTTCCGGGCCACCGTCGAGGACGGCTCGGCCGGACTGCCGATGCCCGTCGCCGGACCCACCCGACTCGACGACGGCCTCCAGGGCACCGAGGTGCCGGCACGGCCGTGGACGGTGCAGGCGCTGCGCCTCGGCGTACATCGGGACGGCTCCCGGGTCGGGGTGCTCGCGTACTCCCAGGAACACGCCCGGGAGTGGGCCACCCCGCTGGTGACGCTGGAGTTCGCCGAGCGGATGCTGGCCAACGCCCGAACGGACCCGGCCACCCGTGAGCTGCTGGAGCAGGTCGACATCTTCGTCATCCCGGTGGTCAACCCGGACGGCGCGAACTACTCGTTCAACGACTTCAACTTCCAGCGCAAGAACCTCGTCAACCACTGCACCGGGGCGGCCCGCGACCCGAAGAACCGCACCTCGTGGGGCGTCGACCTGAATCGCAACTACACCGTCGGGTCGTACTTCGACGGCTACGTGGGTGCCAGCGCCAACTGCCTGTCCGGCACCTACGCGGGCACCGCCGAGCTGTCCGAGGCGGAGAGCGGCAACGTCATCGCGCTCGCCCAGGACCACCCGAACATCAGGTTCGCGATGAACGTGCACTCCTACGGCGGGTACTTCATGTGGCCGCCGGGGGCGTACCGGGCCGACGGCAGGGTCACCCTGCCCCGACCGTCGATCGACGAGTCGACGTTGTTCCTCAACAGCGCCCGGCGGATCGTGGGCGCCATCGCCCAGGAGCGCGGCACCGTCACCTGGCCGTCGCAGACCGGGCCGGTCGCCGACGTGCTCTACTCCGCCGCCGGCAACTCGGCCGACCAGCTCTACTACGAGCTGGGCATCTTCGCCTGGGACTTCGAGGTCGGCAACGACCTGTGGAACCCGGCGACCAACCAGTGGGAGGGCGTCGGCTTCCAGCCGCCGTTCGACGAGGCGCACGGCGAATCCCAGGAGTACGCCGGCGGGCTGGTGGAGATGGTCCGGGTGGCCCGCGACTACGCCGCCGCCGAGGCCGCCGCCGGCTGACCTGCGGGTCCCGTACCGCCGCCGGCTGCTGCCGGCGGCGGTACGGCCCATGACGCGCGCCCGCGGTGACGGACGGTAAGCCGATGGTGATCACAGACGTTGACGTGTTTTCATGTCAGCACGCCTGCGCCGACCCGGGACATCGATGACTGAGCAACCCGCACCTGATCACCTCGTCGTGGTCGACGTGTTGACGCAGGGTCTGAGCCACCTGCTACGCGACGAGGATCCGGAACTGGCCCGATGGATCGAGGAACTGGTCGCGACACTGAAGAGTCCCCGGCAGACGACGCTGACCGGCTGGAACAGCTTCCTCGACCCCGGCGCCGACTCCAGCTGACCCGCTCGGAGTTCACCCGCCTGGCCGACGGCGGGGCTGGCCCGGGTGCCGTCCGCGCTCTGCGACGCGCGCAACGCAACCGAACGATGCTCGTCCTCAAGAGCCTCGCCGACACCGACGACGCCTTGGCGGCGTCGGCGCACCTGCTCGGCCACGCCCACCGCCTCGACCCCGCCGCCGCGAACGTGCTGCTCGATCACCCGTGGCTGGCCGTCTGGGCGATCGATCGGGTCCGGCACGGTGCCACCGGTCGACCCGACTACCTTCCGTTCGCGGCCCTCGCGGCGGCCACCCTCAGCGGACGGTCGGACGCGGCAGTGCAGGTCACGCCGCGTGCGGGCCTGGTGCCGGTGCCGGGCCTCGGGGTGCTGCGTCGACACGGTGGCAGCACGACGGTGACGCCGGCCGACCTGACCGGGCGCCGGTGGACGCCCACCCGCTGGTGGCGCTTCACCGACCAGTCCGTCACCCTCGACCTGCGCGTCGACGACCTGGATCCCTACCGCGACTGCTTCGGGCTGCCGGTCGCCGCCCGACTCTCCGCGCCGCAGGCCGCGGAGCTGGAACGGTCCGTCGGGCACGCCTGGCACCTGCTCGTCGGGTACGCCCCGACGCACGCCGCCGAGGTGGCCGCCGGGATCAGCACCTTCGTACCGTTGGCCGACGGCACCGAGCGTGGGCACAGTGTCACGCACGCAGACGCCTTCGGGGCGTTGGCCGCCGACGTCAACCTCGACCCGGTGGATCTGGCCGTGACGATGGTGCACGAGCTGCAACACAGCAAACTCAACGCTGTCCTCGGCCTGGTCCGGCTGCACGAACCCGCCGACCCGCAGCGGTACTTCGCGCCCTGGCGTCCTGACCCGCGTCCGATCGGCGGGCTGCTGCACGGCACCTACGCGTTCACCGCCGTCGCCGAGGTGTGGGCCGCACTGCGCGCCCATCCGGAGCTGGCGGCCCAGGCCACCGCGCGGTTCGCTGTGGTACGCGCACAGGTGGAGCGCGCCCTGGTCGAGCTCGCCCGGGCCGGAAGTCTCACCTCGGCCGGGCGGCTCTGGGCAGACTGCCTGGCCGAACGGATCGGCCGGCTGGCCGCCGTGCCGGTCCCGGCATCCGCCGACGCCGCCGGGCGGTGGGAGGTGGCGCAGGCCGAGCGCGCTCGCCGACCGACGATCCCCACCGGATGAACGGCCGCCACCGGTGGGTGAGGCGTCAGGTCAGCCCAACGGTCTCGATGTCGCACTCGATGCGCCGTTGACCGCGCGCGGCGTCCACCTCCGGGTGGTCCGGCCCGAACAACGCCTCCAGCGCCGCGGCAGCCTCGTCGAGCAGCGCGCGGCCCCGATCCTCCTCGCCGACCTCGATCAGGTCGACCGACGCGTTGACCGCGCAGTAGAGCGTGTACGGATGGCCCGGTCCACGCAGGCGACGTGAGTCCTCAAGGATCGCCTCGGAGAGCACCTGCGCCTGCTCCAGCCGGTGTGACCGGACCAGGTTGATCGCCTGCGCGGAGCGCGCGCTCAGCAGGTACGGATGGGTGGGCGGCAACGATTCGCCCATCGCCTGCAGGGTGGCCGCACCCAACTCCCGCGCCTCCCGGTCGAAGTTGCGAGCCCGCAGGATCACCCCGAGGTTGACAGCAGCGCAGAGCGTGACCGGATGCCGCTCCCCGAAGGCGGCTCGGAAGGTGGCGTGCCCCTGCGAGGCCAGGGCGTACGCCTGCGTCGCGTCGCCCGCCGCCCGCGCATGGCGTTGGCGCAGGTCATGCCCGCCTCCGCGGCCAGCACGTGATCGGTCCCGAAGCGGCGGGTCACCGTTTCCAGCGTCTCCCGGGCGGGGCGGATCCGGTCGAGCAGACCGACCCGTTCCAGGTCGGTGCCAGCGTGTTCCTCAACGAGGAGAACGCCCTGATCAGTTTCGAAACGAAGGAGATCCGCCACGTGACAAATTCTCACCGAAAGATCGTTCGGAATCGGTGTCAGATCACTGACAGGAGTCATTGCGTGCACCCTGCGCCGACACGGGACACATCCGCTTGCCATCATTCCTGCCCTCTGTCAGCCTGGCACAATGCAGGACACGGCGACCTTCGAGGATCTGCTCCGAGAAGGCGTCGACGCGTCCGTGGACGGTTGGGACTTCTCCTGGTTCGACGGCCGCGCGACAGAACAGCGGCCGTCCTGGGGATATCTGAAACTCATGACAGCCCAGATGAGGGTTGCCCGCGCCGCACTGGACATCCAGACCGGCGGCGGCGAGGTGCTCTCCGAGGTGCCGGCACTCCCCCCGTTGACGGTGGCCACCGAACACTGGCCGCCCAACCTCCGGCTGGCCCGACGCGCGCTCGAACCGCGCGGCGTACGGGTGGTCGACGTCGCCGAGGACGCTCCGCTCCCGTTTCCCGACGAGACGTTCGACCTGGTGGTGAGCCGGCATCCCAACGTCGTGCTCTGGGACGAGATCGCACGGGTGCTCACTCCCGGCGGGCGGTACCTGGCCCAGCAGATCGGCCCCGGGTCCAACCGGGAGCTGGCCCAGTTCCTCACCGGTCCCCGCGAGATCAGTGACGAACGCAGCCCGACCCGCGCCGCCGCCGACGCGCGAGCCGCCGGCCTGGTCATCGACGAGCTGCGGCACGAGGCGCTGCCAACCACCTTCAACGACGTGGCAGCGGTGGTGCACTTCCTCCGCAAAGTCATCTGGACGGTGCCGGACTTCACCGTGGACCGCTACCGGGCCCGGCTCGCCGATCTGCACGACCACATCCGTCGCCACGGGCCGTTCGTGGCCCACGCCCAGCGCGTCCTGGTCCGGGCGCACAAACCCCAGCGCTGAGCGAACGGCTCCAAGCCCACGAAGGAGTACCGGTCGGAGCGGCCGGCCACGGATGAACCGCGGCCGGCCGGGTAAGCAGCGACCTTGCCTGGTGGGGAGACGACCGGGTGCACGGGTGGGCGGTCCTGGACCGGCCCGCCCGTGCACGCCCGGTCAGTTCGAGGAGATCCAGTTCCAGGCCGAGACGACCCACTCGGTCTGCTGGAGCCACGCCACCCCGAGGCCGACGAGGAACACCGCCGTCGCCAGGTGCGCACCTCTGGCGCTGCGCCGGACCCGCCCCAGCTGCCGCTCCAGCACCACCCGGCCGACCAGCCGGAACAGGGCGAACAGCCCGGCCGCCACCAGCAGGCTGAGCACCAGCACCAACAGTGGCCCGCTCAGGTCACCCTGGCCGGACAGCGCCCAGATTCCCCAACACACGAACGCGAAGAGGCCTGCCGCAGCGCTCCACTCACCGCCGCGCCGCAGCTGCGCCATCCGCGAGCTGAGCGAGCGGCGGGGCACCGGTCCACCGGGCCAACCGGTGCCGGTCGGCTCCTGCTCGACCACCGGGAACGGCTCCGTCCGCGGGGTGCGTGGCTCACCCACCGGAGCGACCCCCCGGCGGAAACCGTCACGCTGCGGCGGCACCCCGACGCCGGCCTGCGGTGGCACCTCCACGGTCCGCTCCGCCCACGGCTGCGTCTGGTCTGCCATCTCGTCCTCCCCCTGACCGACGGCAACAGCACCGCCTGGATTCGAGGGTAGCCAGCCGGCAAATCGGTCGCCGACCCCGGCCGGGGAGCGCGGCCCCGCGACGGTGCCGGATCCAACCGGGCCAGGGTACGGTCGCCTGATGGGTGACCCCGACCGACGACGCCGACGGCTGCGCCACCACGCCGACACCGAAACGGCCAGACCGGGTGCGGACGGCCCGACGGTCAGCACGCCAGGCGTGCACGACGGTGACGAGCCGCCGCCGCGACGCAGGAGCACGGGCGGCGACGAGCGCGACGGCGAGCGGGGGCTGCGCGGGTTGGTCGGTTCCGGCTCGTCCCAGGTGGGACTGAGCGCCGCGTTACGGGCCCGGGACGCGGCCCGCCCCACCGACGACGACCTGGCCGAGGCGGAAGCCCGGGTGGTGGTCGTCCGGCGTAACTGGGTGCCCCGCGAGGAGCTGCCCCGCTCGCCGCGCTGAGCGCCGAACGGGTCAGGGCAGGTCGGGCAGCTTCCGGGTCCGCTCGTACTCGGCCACCTGGGTGATCCGACGAGCGTGCCGCTCGTTGCCGGAGAACGGCGTGTTCAGGAACGCCTCGACGATGCCGGTCGCCTCGTCAAGGGTGTGCTGGCGGGCACCGATGGCGACCACGTTGGCGTCGTTGTGCTGGCGGGCCAGCTGAGCTGTCTCGACGCTCCAGGCCAGCGCGGCGCGGACGCCGGCGACCTTGTTCGCGGCGATCTGCTCACCGTTGCCGGAGCCACCGATGACCACTCCGAGGCCCGTCTCGTCGGCCACCACCTGGTCGCCCGTGTGCAGGCAGAACGTGGGGTAGTCGTCGTCCGGGTCGTAGCTGTGCGGGCCGACGTCGACCACGTCGTAGCCCTGCATGGCCAGGTGGCTGGCCAGGTGCACCTTCAACTCGAAACCGGCGTGATCGGATCCCAGGTAGACGCGCATACCGGGCAGTCTGTCAGGCCGCGCTCGGGGACGTCACACGGGCGGCGTCCCCGAGCCGGGTTCGTCACACGGTCGTGCGGACGACGCTCAACGCGGCAGCTCGGCGACGACCAGGCCGCCGCGCGCCTTCGGGGTGAACCAGGTGCTCTTGCGGGGCATCTTCTCCCTGGCCAGGTTGACAGCGACGAAATCCGCCACCGTCACCGGCGCGATCAGGATGGCCAACTCGGCCCGGCCGGCGTCGACCTCACCGGTGAGCCAGCTCGCCGGGTAGTCGCCGCCGACGTAGGTGATCCGCTTGTCGCCCGGATCCAGACCGAGCGCGTCACGCAGCACCAGCCGCTCGACCAGAGCGTGGTCCAGGTTTTCCAGGCGGGCGGAGGCGGTGGCGGGCAGGCGCACCGCGTACCCCTGGCCGTCGAGGCGGAGGTGCACGGTGCCGCCGGCCGCCGGGACCTCGACCGGGCCGTCGATCGGCTCGACCTCGGCGCCCGCGGCCCGCAGCCGGTCGAGCAGCTCGGCCGGGGTGGTGGTCAGCTCGCTGACCAGCCGGTTGTACGGCTGGATGGCCACCGACGCGGGGGTGGTGACCACGGCCAGGAAGCGCGGCAGCCCACCGGTCTGGGCGGCCAGGCTGCGGTGGTTGCCGTCCGCGACGACCAGGTCCCCGCCACCGGCGAGAGCCGTGAGCGTGGCCTGCTCCGGGCCGGGGCCGAGCAGCCAGATGGCGTGCGTGCGCCCCGCCTGGTCGGTGTCCGTCGCGGCGGGCGCGCCGGCCGTGTCGGTCGCCGCCGCGAGCGCGGCGTGCAGTTCGTCGCCACGCCCGGTCTGGAGCAGGAGTACGGGTGAGAGCAGGTGCCCCAGCGCGTCGGCCAGCGCCACCCGCTCGCGCACCTTGGCGATGAAGACGTCCTCGTTGCGGATGACCAGGCCCGGCTCGTCTGCCCGGGTGGAGATCTGGTCGGTGTCCACCATCGCGAACAGCCCGTACGCCGGCTCCTCGCCGGGCGCGCTGATCCGGTAGAGCACCACCACCTGCTCGGCGGGGGTGTAACTGCCGTCGGCCTTGGCCTCGGCGAGGCGGGCCACCGCGTCCGGCAGCGCGTCGAGGAACGACGTGCCCAGGCTCTGCGGGGCGCGATGCGGCATTTCGATGCCGAGAGCGCTGTGCGGGTTCGACCCGATGATCGCGGTGATCTCCGCGTCGTCGGCGAACTCGTCATAGTTTTGCGCGCCGGTGCCGCCAGTGGTGACCCAGGCCCGGGTGATCGGATGCACGACCGTCATGCCCACTGACGCTACCGGCGACGGTGTCGCCGCCGACGGGGACCCGCGGTGCGTCCACCAGATGAAAGCGCCCGGAAGTGCCCGGCTGGTCAGCCGGCGCGGTCGGAGGTGCCGCGGCGGTGCCTACCCGCGCCCACCGGCCCACCGTTGCCACGCCGACCGGTCCCGATCGGCCCGCTGTTCAGGGCGCGGCGGGGCGAGGCGGGCGGCCCCGGCACGGGACGGTCGGGAGGAGGCGTGGGAACGGGCCGAGGGTTCAGCGGCGGCGTCGGCACCGGGCGCGGAGGAGCCGGTGCTGGCGGCGGAGGAGCCGGTTCGGCTGGGGCCGCCCCCGACGGCACCAGCACCGGCGCACTGGTCGGCACCGCGTCGACGGACGACGGCAGTGGATCGACCGCCCTGGGCGGGGTGAGCCGGGAGGTCACCGGGACCCGCGCCACGCCCACCACGATGGGCGGCGCGAGGAGATCCACCAGGTGGGCGGGCAGGTCCGGGCGGACCGTCGGCCAGCGGGAGTCGTCAACGGACCAGTAGTCCGCGCCGGGAGTCTCGATCACCCCCTGCCGGGTCAGCTGATCGTCACCGGATGCACGGTGCTTGGCCATCGGGATTTGCCTCCACGAACTGCGGCGTGCGGCCCTTCGGGTCGCTGCGGCGGACACCGAGGGAAACGACGCCGCCCGCCTCCCGGTGACGCGACGACCCACCGCCGACCTCGGCGGAGGACGAGAAACGCCCCCGTCCGCGCGACTGTCGACGCACGGACGGGGGCGCGGTGGTCGTCGCTCAGTCGAAGATCGGGCTCTGCTCGCGGGTGCGCTTGAGCTCGTAGAAGCCCGGGGTGCCGGCGACCAGCAGCACGCCGTCCCACAGCCGGCCGGCGGCCTCCCCCTTCGGAGCCGGGGTGATCACCGGGCCGAAGAACGCCACCGGGGCGCCGTCCGGGCCGGGCGCGTGAACGACGGGAGTGCCCACGTCCTGCCCGACCGGGCGCATGCCCGCCTCGTGGCTGGCCCGCAGTGCCTCGTCGTAGTCGGTGCTGTCGGCGGCTGCGGCCAGTGCCGGGTCGAGGCCGGCCTCGGTGAGCGCGGCCACGTACAGCTCCGGACCCCGCTCCTGCTTCTGCAGGTGGATCCGGGTGCCGAGCGCGGTGTAGAGCGGGCGCAGCACGTCGTTGCCGTGCAGCTGCTCGGCGGCGATGCAGACCCGCACCGGGCCCCACGCGGTCTTCAGGAACTCCTTGTACTCCTCGGGCAGCTCGTCCCGGCCGTCGTTGAGCACGGCCAGGCTCATCACGTGGAAGCGGATGTCCACATCCCGGATCTGCTCGACCTCGAGCAGCCAGCGAGAGGTGATCCAGGCCCACGGGCAAGCCGGGTCGAACCACATGTCGGCGGTGACACGTTCGGTCACTGTGAGATCCCTTCGCTACGGGTGGCGCCGACAGGTCGGCGTCTGAGGAGAATCTTCACCCCGCAGCGCATCGACCGGCACCCGAATGAGAGCGTGACCTCGGCCACCGCGGGCTGCCCGTACATGGAAGACTCGAATCGGGCCAGCCGTCACGAGCGGTAGGCGAACGGGCGCCGCCGGGCGTACGGCGACATGTGGGATGGAGACGAACAGTGCCGGGAGTGCGCAACCTGACGCAGGTCGAGGCGACCGAGCGGGCACGCCTGCTCAACGTGACGGGGTATGACATCAGTCTGGACCTGTCCAGCGCCGTGCTGGCGGCCGACGGCCGCACGTTCTCCTCGACGACCGAGGTCCGGTTCCGCTGCTCCGAACCGGGCGCGACCACGTTCATCGAGCTGGCCGCCGAGTCGGTGCGGTCCGCGACGCTGAACGGCACGCCCGTCGACCTCTCCGACTGGTCCGCCGAGAAGGGCCTGACCCTGTCCGGGTTGGACAGCGACAACGTCCTGGTGGTCGACGCCGACTTCGGTTACTCGAACAGCGGTCAGGGTCTGCACCGGACGGTCGACCCGGTGGACGGCGAGACGTACCTCTACAGCCAGTTCGAGACGGCCGACGCGCAGCGGGTGTACGCCTGCTTCGACCAGCCCGACCTGAAGAGCGTCTACACCTGGCACGTCACCGTGCCGGCGCACTGGCGTGCGGTCTCCAACATGCCGGTGCAGCGGGAGGAGCCGGCGGGTGAGGCGCTCAAGACGCTGCACTTCACCGAGTCGCCCCGGATGAGCACCTACATCACCGCGATGTGCGCCGGGCCGTACCACGAGGTGCGCGACACGCACGACGGCATCGACCTGGGGGTGTTCTGCCGAGCGTCGATGGCCCAGTACCTGGACTCCGACGACCTGTTCCTGATCACCAAGCAGGGCTTCGACTTCTTCCACGAGAAGTTCGACGTGCGCTACCCGCTGCCGAAGTACGACCAGCTCTGGGTGCCCGACTTCAACGCCGGCGCGATGGAGAACTTCGGCTGCGTGACGCACGCCGAGTCGCACTACCTGTTCCGCTCGCAGGTCACCGACTTCGAGTACGAGCAGCGGGCCAACACGATCCTGCACGAGCTGGCCCACATGTGGTTCGGTGACCTGGTCACCATGCGCTGGTGGAACGACCTGTGGCTGAACGAGTCGTTCGCCGAGTGGGCCAGCCACTGGTGCAACACGAACGCGACCCGGTTCAGCGAGGCGTGGACGACCTTCCTGTCCATCCGCAAGAACTGGGGCTACCGGCAGGACCAGCTCTCCTCCACCCACCCGGTCTACACCGAGATGCCGGACATGGAGGCCGTCGAGGTCAACTTCGACGGCATCACCTACGCCAAGGGCGCGAGCGTGCTCAAGCAGCTCGTCGCGTACGTGGGTGAGGAGCCGTTCGTGGCCGGGCTTCGGGCCTACTTCGGCAAGCACGCCTGGGGCAACGCCACCTTCGACGACCTGCTCACCGAGCTGGAGACCGCATCCGGGCGGGAGCTGCGCAAGTTCGCCGCGCAGTGGTTGGAGACCGCGCAGGTCAACACGCTGCGTCCGGAGGTGACCATCGGGGCCGACGGCACGTACGAGCAGGTGCTGGTGCGGCAGGAGGCCCCGGCGGCGTACCCGACGCTGCGGACCCACCGGATCGGCGTGGGCCTGTACGACCTGGCCGACGGACGGTTGGTCCGTCGGGAGCGGTACGAGGTGGACGTGAGCGGCGAGCACACGGATCTCGCCGCGCTGCGTGGCGTCCGGGCCGCCGACGTGTTGCTGCTCAACGACGACGACCTCAGCTACACCAAGCTTCGCCTCGACGAGCGCTCTATGGCGACCGTGGTGCAGCACATCGGTGGCTTCGACTCGTCGCTGGCCCGCGCGCTCTGCTGGACCGCCGCATGGGACATGATCCGCGACGCCGAACTGTCCGCCCGCGACTACGTGGCGCTGACGCTGAGCGGGCTGCCCGCGGAGACCGACATCAACCTGGTCACCGCCACCCTGCGGCAGGCGACCACCGCGCTCACCCTGTACGCCGACCCGGCCTGGGCGCCGACCGGCTGGGCCGACCTGGCCCAAACCGCCCGCGACGCACTCGCTGCCGCCGAACCCGGCAGCGGATTCCAGTTGGCCTGGGCCCGTGCGTTCACCTCGGCGGTCCGCTCCGAGGAAGACCTGGCCACGCTGCGCGGCTGGCTGGACGGCACCGGCATGCCGGCCGGGCTGACCGTCGACACCGAGCTGCGCTGGTCGGTCCTCGCCGCGCTGGTGGCCAACGGTGCCGCCGGGACCGCCGAGATCGAGGCGGAGCTGAGCAGCGACCGCACGGCCAGCGGCGAGCGGGAAGCCGCGTACGCGCACGCGTTGATGCCGACGGCCGAGAACAAGGCCGCCGTGTGGGCCCTGCTCACCGGCCCGGACTCGCTGCCCAACTGGCGGCACCGGGCGCTGTTGCAGGGGTTCGCCCACCCGGCGCAGGTGGAGCTGGTTGCCCCGTACCGGGAGCGGTACTTCGCGGCGGTCGGGCAGGTGTGGGCCACCCGGGACAGCGAGCCGGCGCAGGAGTTCGCCCAGCTGGCGTACCCGACCTACCTGGTGGAGGACGACACGGTCGCGGCCACCGACGCGTGGCTGGCCGGTGACGGGCACCCCGCCCCGCTGCGTCGGCTGGTGGCCGAGGGCCGCGACGGTGTGGTGCGGGCGCTGAAGGCCCGCGCGAAGGACGCTCAGAGCGCCTGAGCGGCGTTGTCCGGCCCGGGGCCGGCGTGGGTGTGAGCCCGCGCCGGCCCCGGACGTTATCGTGGCGGGAGGAGGTGGACGTGATGGCACAGCCGACCGACGAGTGGCGGCCCCTTGCGCGCGCGTGGCGCGAGCAGGACCTGTTCAACCTTCCCGAGGATGGGAACCGCTACGAGATCATCGACGGGAGCCTGCACGTGACCCCACCGGCCGACGACGATCACCACGAGCTGGCCGACAGCATCCGGACGGCCATGGGGGCTGCGGCACCAGATGGATGGCGGATTATTCGTGAGATCGGGCTGGGGCTGCCGTCGGGCAACCTGATTCCGGATGTGACGGTGCTGAAGCCAAACACCCCACGTGGTGTGCGTTGGCATCAACCGCAGGGCGTCAGTCTCGTTGTCGAAGTGGAGTCGCCGACGAGCCGCCGGCATGACCGCTTCACCAAACCCGGTCTCTACGCTGAAGCGGGGATTCCGCACTACTGGCGTGTGGAGCGAGGCGACTTCGGCCCGATCATCTACCGATACCGCCTGATCAAGGACGTGCACTACGACCTGGTCGGCACCATTGGTCCGGACGACGCGGTGACCGTGGACGAGCCGTGGACGATGAGGCTGGACCCGAGCGCCTGGCCGCGCTGACACGAGAAAGCCCGGCCCGCTGAAGAGCGGGCCGGGCTTCGTCGTACCTGGAAGGGATTAGCCCTTGCCGGCGTGGCTGGCGAGCTGGTCGAGGCCGTTGATGATGCCCCCGGCCAGGTCACCGCCGCTGAACGCGCCGACCATGGAGAGCGCGGCCAGCTTCGCGTACGTGTCGGGGATGCGCTTGCGGGCGTACCGCCCGGTGATGATCTCCAGCTGGCGCTGGTTGGGCGACACGGCGATCAGCACCGACTTGTCGGGCTCGGCGAGCTGACCGTGCAGCCGCTGGGCGTGCTCACGGATCGGCTCGTCGAGACCACCGACGAAGACCGAGAAGACCAGACCGGTGCCCTTGTCGGCCAGGCGCAACGCCTCGTCGATGCGCAGCAGCTGGCGGGTCGAGAACGGCCCGTCGAGCACCTCGGGCGGATTATCCGACCCGGCCTGCTTTTCACCAACGGTCACTTGCGCCTCCGGTTCCACCGGCCGGCGCCTCGACGCTGGCCTGCTCAAGCTTGTGGCTGGTCAGCGCGGGCGCCTGCGCCCCCGCCGTCAGCGCGGTGCCGGCCGAGTCGGCCAGCTGCTCCGGACGGCCCAGGAACCAGACCGGAGTGAAGTCGAAGGGCCGGCCCGGGCGGTAGCGCTTGGCACCACCGCCACCGCCGGTGGCACCACCGTGGCTACCGGCGTACGACAGGCCGGCGATGACCAGCACCGCGGCCAACGGGATGCCGACGAAGACCAGCAACGTCTCGGTAACAGACAATCCCAACGCCCCCAGGCGGAAGAAGGACGACAGTGAAAAACCGGGTCGGATGGACGATCACGCTGCCGACCGCCCGACTCCGTCACCATTCACGTTAGCGGAGTCGACGGCCCGCCAGATTGCGGGGTGCCGATCCCATCCGTCACTGCAGTTCTCCAGTTGCGCAGCGGTAGCAATGAGCCGCGCGTCGTCGCCGTACCGGCCGGTGAGCAGCACCCCGACGGGCAGTCCGTCGGTCGTGGTACCCAGTGGCAGGGAGACGGAGGGATCGCCGGTGACGTTGAAGATGGCGCAGTAGGGCGAGAAGCGGCGTTGCCGGTCGAAGTCGGCGGCCGGGTCCGCGTCGGCGGTGAACCAGCCGACGGGTGCCTGCGGGGTGGCAAGGGTGGGACACAGGAGCAGGTCACACCCGGCGGTGCGGCGGGCACCGAGGCGCACCTGCGCCTGCAACTCCCCGAGGGTGGCGGTCAGGGTGCCGGCGGAGAGTTCAGCGCCCCGGGCCCGGAGCAGCCGGGTCAACGGCAGCAGCTCCGCCTCCCGCTGCGGTGGCACCGGGGCGAGCGCCAGCACGTACCAGAGGGTCTCGAACAGCGGCCACGCCGCCGGCCCGAGCGGCGGCGGCACCTCGACCACCTCGTGGCCGGCCGCCGTGAGCAGCGCGGCGGCCCGGTCCACGGCGGCCACGCAGTCGGGATGCACCGGCTCTTCGGCGAGCATCGGCGTGGTGAACCGGCCGATCCGCAGCGGGCCGGGCTCGGCCCGACGCGCGACGGCCAGGTAGCCGCCGGGCGGCGCGGGCGGCGGCAGGTAGGGCTCGCCGGGGACGGGAACGGCCATGACGTCGAGCAGTGCGGCGACGTCGGTGACCGTCCGCCCGAGCGGGCCGGCGGTGGGCAGGCCGAACGCGCCGGAGCCGATCGGCCCGCCGGAGACGAGGCCCCGACTGGGCTTGTAGCCGACCAGGCCGCAGAGCGACGCCGGTATGCGAAGCGACCCACCGCCGTCGGACCCCTGGGCGACCGGGACCAGCCCGGCCGCGACCGCCGCCGCGGAGCCACCGCTGGATCCGCCCGCCGTGTACGCCAACTGCCACGGGTTGCGGGCCGGCGGCGCGACCCGGCCCTCGGAGTAGAGCGAACAGCCCAGCTCGGAGGTGGTCGTCTTGCCCAGGCTGACCAGACCGGCGGCCTTGATGAAGCGGACCACGTCGGCGTCGACCGGCGGGACGAAGTCGACGAAGGCTGCCGAACCGAAGGTGGTGCGAACCCCGGCGGTGAGCGTCAGGTCCTTGATCGCGGTCGGCACGCCGTGCAGTGGGCCGCGCTCCTCGTGAGGTGCCGCGTCGGCGGCGCGTGCGGCCTGCCGGGCGAGGTCCGGTGTGACGGTGACGAACGCGCCCACGGTGTCGCCGAGCGCCGCGACCCGGCGCAGGGAATGCTCGACCAGGTCGACGCTGGACAGCTCGCCGCGGGTGATCGCGGCGGCCTGTTCCAACCCGGTCAGGTCGTGCGGCTCGGCCATTACGCCATCCTGCCGGCAGTCGGCCCTTCGCGCAGCCGACACGCGCCGGAGACCGGAAACGGACCAACCGGATGCCCACCGCGGGCTTGACGTGTCGAGCCGCAGACGTAAGCCGCGTTCAGCCGTGCAGGAAGCGCAGGGCGTTGGTTGACAGGAGCTTGTCGCGTTGGTCCTCGCTGAGGAAGTCGGCGGCGTGAACCACCGCGCCGGCCGGCCGCTCACCCAGCGGGTACGGGTAGTCGCTGCCGACCAGCACCCGATCCTCCCCCAGGGTGTCGACCAGCAGCCGCAGGGCGGGCGGCGCGAAGACCACCGAGTCGACGCTGAACCGGTCGAGGTAGCTGCTGGGCGGGCCGGCGGACGCGCCCCGGACCAGGTCGCCACGGCGGTGCCAGGCGTTGTCGGCGCGGCCGAGCCAGAACGGGAAACTGCCGCCGCCGTGCGCGAAACAGATCCGCAGCGTCTCGGGCACCCGGTCGAAGACACCGCCGAGGATCATCGCCAGCACCGACAGGTGCGTCTCGGCGGGCATCCCGGTGAGCCAGCGGGCCATCCAACGGTCCAGCCGTGGCCCGCCCGGCATGTCCCACGGGTGGACGAAGACGGGTGCGCCCACCTCGGCGCAGTGCTGGAGGAAGGTGACCACACCGGCGTCGTCCAGGTCCCGATCGCCGACGTGGTTGCCGATCTCCACGCCCACGTGCCCGGCGGCGAGGCTGCGGTCCAGCTCGGCACACGCGGCGTCCGGGTCCTGGAGCGGCACCTGGCAGAACGGCACCAGTCGGTCACCCCCGGCGGCGGTGACCTCCAGGGTCAGGTCGTTGAAGATCCGGGCCACCTTCACCGCCTGGTCGGCCGGGCGGTCGTAGCTGAAGAAGACCGGGGTGGGCGAGACCACCTGCACGGCCACGCCGTCGGCGTCCATGTCGGCCAGTCGGCGCGACGCGTCCCAGCACTCCGCGCCGACCGGGCGGAACTCCGTCTCCCCCACCATGATCATGGCGGCGCGCTCGGAGTCGACCCGCAACCACGGCCAGTCGGACCCGCCGCACGCCGCGCCGAGGTCCGGCCAACCCTTGGGTACGACGTGCGTGTGCACGTCGACCACGCCTGCGGGCATCAGCCCTTGCCCGGGTGCAGGGTGCCGCAGTTGGCACAGGTGCGCGCCGACTCGTCGGCGTAGAACGCCTGGAACACCGGCGGCAGATCGGCGGCGATGTCGCGGACCTGCAACTCGACCTCGTGCACCTTGTCGCCGCACTCCGGGCAGTACCACTGGAACGTCTCCAGGGTGCCCTCCTCACGGACCCGCTCGACGACCATGCCGATCGAGCCGGCCTCCGGCCGCTGCGGCGAGTGCGGGGTGTTTCGCGGCAACATCCACATCTGCCCCTCGCGCACGTGCACGGTACGCGGCCCTTCCGGGGTGACCAGGTTGATGTGCATGTTGCCCTTGACCTGGTAGAAGAACTCCTCGTACGGGTCCACGTGGAAATCGGTGCGCTGGTTGGGCCCACCCACCACCATCACGATGAAGTCGTCCCCGCCGGGGAACATCTCCTTGTTGCCCACCGGGGGCTTCAACAGGTGCTGGTTGTCGGCGATCCAGCCCGGAAAGCTGAACGGCTCGGCGATCTCACTCACGACTGACCTCCCGAGGGAAGAAGGGCCACGGCCTGGATTTCGATCAGCAGGTGCGGGTGCGGCAACTGGTGTACCGCCACCGTCGTACGGGTCGGTCCGGAGGCGTCGAAGAACTCGGCCCACACCTCGTTGTAACCACCGAAGTCGTTCATGTTGACCAGGTACGCCGTCACCTGCACCAGGTCGGTGAGGTCCGCGCCGACCGAACGCAGCAGATCCCGCACGTTCTCGATGACGGCCCGCGTCTGCACCCGGATGTCGAGGTTGGTGGTGCCGAACCCGTCCACCTCGACGCCGGCGAAGGTGTTGTCCGCGCGCCGCGACGACGTACCGGAGACGAAGACGAAGCCACCGGCGACCTTGACGTGCGGAAAAGCCCCCCGCGGGACGGCCTTCCCGGCCACCACCCGGGCGGTCACGACGACGCCCGCAGCGAGGCCGTGCCGAGCTTCTCGACGACGGCGCGGACGTGGGCGCCGGGACGCAACGGAACAGCGGCGGTGGCGGCACCGGCCAGGAAGACCCAGCCGGACTCCAGCCGCACCCCGTGCCGGCCCGCCAACCGGATGCCCTCGTCGAGCGCCCGGCGCGGATCACCGAGGATCGCCGCCGTCGAACCGACCTGCGCCACCCGCCCGTCGACCTCCAGCAGCACGCCCAGGTTGTCCAGCCCCGCCGGAACCGGTGCCCACGGCCCGATCACGAAGGCGGCGGCCGAGGTGTTGTCCGCAACCACGTCGGGCAACGAGAAACGGAAGTCCGCGTACCGGGAGTCGATCAGTTCGATGGCCGGGGCGACCGCGCGGACCGCCGTGGCGAAGTCGCCGACCGGCTCGCCCGGCTCGGGCAGCCGGTCCAGCAGGAAGGCCACCTCCGGCTCGACCCGGGGATGGATGTACGCGGCCGGGTCCACCGCGCCGCCGTCGGGCACCCGCATCGCGTTGGTGAGCCGCCCCCAGATCACCTCGTCCACGCCCACCTGGGCCATCTTCGCCCTGCTGGTCAGCCCCATCTTCAACCCGACCAACCGCTCACCGGCGTTCAGCCGGCGTTGCAGCAGCGCGGCCTGCACGGCGTACGCGGTGTCCACGTCGAGGCCGGTCTCGGCGGCGAGTTGCGGGATGGCGGTGGCCGTGTCGGCCGCCGTGCCCAGCTTCTCGGCGATCCCGACGATGTCCACGCCGATCATGCTGTGCCACCTTCCGTTCGCGACTGCTCCTTGTCGGCCAGGTCGAGGGCCACGTCCACGATCATGTCCTCCTGGCCGCCGACCATCCGGCGGCGGCCCAACTCGACCAGGATCGACCGGACGTCCACGCCGTACTTCGCGGAGGCCCGCTCGGCGTGCCGCAGGAAGCTGGAGTAGACACCCGCGTACCCCAGCGAGAGCGTCTCCCGGTCCACCTGGACCGGCCGGTCCTGCAACGGGCGGACGATGTCGTCGGCCGCGTCCATCAGCGCGAACACGTCACAGCCGTGCTTCCAGCCGTGCAACTCGGCGACCGCGATGAAGACCTCCAGCGGCGCGTTGCCGGCGCCCGCGCCCATGCCGGCGAGGGAGGCGTCCACCCGGACCGTCCGACCGTGCACCGCGTCGGGGCCGACCGGCGCGGACCCGGTGACCCGACCGTGCTCGACGGCGAGCACGCTGTTGGCCACCCCGAGCGACAGGTTGTGGTGCGCGTGGATGCCGATCTGCGTCTCCGGGGCGAGGACCTGCCGGTACGCGTCGACCCGCTGCGCCACGTCGGACATCAGCAGCCGACCGCCGGAGTCGGTGACGTAGACGCAGTGCGCCCCGTACGACTCCATCAGCTTGGCCTGCCCGGCCAACCCGGCGGGATCGTTCATGTGCGACATCATCAGGAACCCGGCGACGTCCATGCCGTTCTCCCGGGCCCACGAGATGTGCTGGGCGCTGATGTCCGCCTCGGTGCAGTGGGTGGCGACGCGCACGCTGGTCACCCCGAGCGCCTTCGCCGCCTTCAGGTCGGCGATGGTGCCGATCCCGGGCAGCAGCAGCGTGGTCAGCTTCGCCGTGGTCAGCACCTCGGCGGCGGCGGAGATCCACTCGGCATCGCTGGCCGCGCCGTGGCCGTAGTTGACGCTGGAACCCGCGAGACCGTCACCGTGCGCCACCTCGATGGCGGCCACCCCGGCGGCGTCCAGCGCGGCGGCGATGGTGCGTACCTGGTCGACTGTGTACTGGTGGGCGATGGCGTGCATGCCGTCGCGCAGCGTCACGTCCTGGATGTAAAGGTCGGTCATGGCGCGGCCACCTCCGAGGAACGCAGGGCGACCAGCCGCTCCGCGGTGCGCAGCGCGGCGGAGGTCATGATGTCCAGGTTCCCGGCGTACACGGGCAGGTAGTGCCCGGCGCCGGAGACCTCCAGGAAGACCGACACCTGAAGAGCGGTGAGCCGCCGCCCGAGCGTCGGCAGGTACGCCTCGACCCGGTCGAACTGCACGTCCTGCTTGAGCCGATAACCGGGGACGTACTCCTGCACGGTCGCCACCATGTCCGCCACCGAGGCGGCGATGGCGTCGGTGTCCGCGTCGGCGTCCGGGCAGAGGCAGTAGACGGTGTCCCGCATCAGCAGCGGCGGGTCCGCCGGGTTCAGCACGATGATCGCCTTGCCCCGCTCGGCACCACCCACCACCTCGATGGCGCGGGCCGTGGTCTCGGTGAACTCGTCGATGTTGGCCCGGGTTCCCGGCCCGGCGGACTTCGACGCGATCGAGGCGACGATCTCCCCGTACGCCACCGGGGTGACCCGGCGTACCGCGGCGACGATCGGCACGGTCGCCTGTCCACCACAGGTCACCATGTTGACGTTGGGCTGGTGCAGGTGCTCGTCGAGGTTGACCGGCGGCACCACGTACGGGCCGATCGCGGCCGGGGTCAGGTCGACCACAGTGCGGCCGAGGGCGCGCAGCACCTCGTCGTGGCGACGGTGCGCGCCGGCCGAGGTGGCGTCGAACACCAGCTCGACGTCGGCGAACTCGGGCAGTGCGACGAGCCCGTCCACGCCGTCGGCGGTGGTGGCGACGCCGAGCCGACGAGCACGCGCCAGGCCGTCGGAGGCCGGGTCGATGCCGGCCATCGCCACCATGCGCAGGCTGTCGCTCAGCCGCAACACCTTGATCATCAGGTCGGTGCCGATGTTCCCCGAACCAAGCACAGCCACGCCGACGCTCATGCCGATCCCTCCTTGCTGAAGCAGGTGCGCACCGAACCCAGCCCGGAGATCCGGGCCTCGTACGCGGCGCCGGGGGTGACCGGCACCATCGGGCCGAGCGCCCCGGAGAGCACCACGTCCCCGGCACGCAGCGGGTCACCGGCGCGGGCGAGGGTGCCGGCCAGCCACAGCAGGGCGTGCAGCGGGTTGCCCAGGCAGGCGGCGCCCGCACCCACCGAGACCGGCTCGCCGGCGTGCTCCAGCACCATCCCGCACAGTCGCAGGTCCACGTCGGCGAGCCGGCGCGGCGTGGTGCCGAGCACGAAGAGCCCGCTGGAGGCGTTGTCGGCGACGGTGTCCACGATGGAGATGTCCCAGGCGGCGATCCGGGAGTCGACGATCTCGATCGCCGGCAGCACGTGGTCGACCGCGCGGATCAGGTCGACGGTGGTGAGCTGCGGGTCCGGGAGGTCCTTGTCGAGCACGAACGCGATCTCCGCCTCGACCCGAGGCTGGAGCAGTCGGTCGATGGGCACCTCGACCCCGTCGCCGACCGCCATGGCGTCGGTCAGCATGCCGAAGTCCGGTTGGAACACCCCGAAGGTCTCCTGCACCACCCGGGAGGTCAGCCCGATCTTCGCGCCGACCCGGCGTTCGCCGCGGCCTTGCCAGGCCCGCGACTGGAGTTGCTGCACGCGGTACGCGGCCTCGACGTCGCCCTCCGGCAGCAGCCGGCCCCGAAGCGGCGCGCACGGCTTACCGGTGCTGCGGGCGTCGGCCAACTCCCGGTTGGCGGCCTCGATGTCAGCTTCCATGCCCGCTCCCTCGCTACGGCTCACGACAGGTCCACACAGACGTTCGTGAGTTCGGAGTAGAAGTTCAGCGAGTGCACGCCGCCCTCGCGACCGATCCCGGACGCCTTCACCCCGCCGAACGGGGTACGCAGGTCCCGCAGGAACCAGGTGTTGACCCAGACGATGCCGGCGTCGAGCCGGACGCCGGCCCGGTGCGCGACGCCCACGTCCCGGGTCCACACGGTCGCCGCCAGGCCGTACTCGGTGCCGTTGGCGAGGGCGTACGCCTCGTCCTCGGTGTCGAACGGCGCGACGTGCACCACCGGGCCGAAGATCTCCTCGCGGTTGGTGCGGGCGTCCGGGCCGAGCCCGGTGAGCACCGTCGGCTGCACGTACGACCCGCCGTCGCGGGTGTCGCCGAAGGTGGGCGTACCGCCGCCGGTCAGCACCTCGGCGCCCTCGGACCGGGCCAGCTCGTACGCGCCGAGCACCTTCGCCCGGTGCTGGTGGGAGATCAGCGGCATGGTGGCGGTCGCCTCATCGGTCGGCCAGCCGTACGCCAGCTCGCCCGCCCGCTTCGCCAGTCGGGCGGTGAACTCCTCGAAGACTGGCCGCTGCACGTAGATGCGTTCGGTGCAGAGGCACACCTGACCGCCGTTGGTGAAGCTGGAACGCACCGAGCCGGCCACCGCGGCGTCCAGGTCGGCGTCGGCGAAGACCAGGCCGGCGTTCTTGCCGCCGAGTTCGAAGCTCACCGCCTTCACCCCGTCGGCGGCGGCACGCATGATCGCGCCGCCGGTGGCCGACTCGCCGGTGAAGGTGATCGCGTCGACGCCCGGGTGGCGGGTGAGGAACTCGCCCGCCGAGTCCGGCCCGAAGCCGTGCACCAAATTGAACACCCCGGCCGGTACGCCAGCGGCGGCCATCACCTCGGCGAGCACCGTCGCCGAGGCGGGAGTCTCCTCGCTGGGCTTGACCACGACGGCGTTGCCGCAGGCCAGCGCCGGAGCAACCTTCCAGGTGAGCAGCAGCAACGGCAGGTTCCACGGCACGATGACCGCGACCACGCCGACCGGCTTGCGCAGCGCGTAGTTGAGTGCCCGACCGCCGGTCGGGGTGACGGTGGTGAACGACTCGGTGGGGGCGGTCGCCACGATCTCCGCGAACGCGCGGAAGTTCGCCGCGCCGCGCGGAATGTCCAGGCTGCGGGCCTGGGCGATGGACTTGCCGGTGTCGGCGACCTCGGCGGTGACCAGGTCGTCGAAGCGGCGCTCCAGCTCGTCGGCGACGCGGCGCAGCACCTCGGCGCGCTCGCGCTCCCCCATCCGACCCCACGGCCCCCGCAGCGCCGCCCGGGCGGCGGCCACCGCGTCGTCCACTGTCGACCGCGATGCCTCGTCCACCTCGAAGACCTGCTCCCCGGTGACCGGGCTGGCCTTGGCGAACGGGTTTCCGCCGTCGACGAACTCACCGGCGACGAAGTTGCGCAACCGCTGCGGACCACTCGGCGCGTGACCGGCCATCAGCCGCGGATCCCAGGTGCCGGTCATGCGCGCCTCCCTCGGCCCAGTGCCGCGCCGATCGCGCCGACCAGCAGCAGCGCGGCTCCACCGACGACCGCCCCGAGCACCAGGTGCTGTTGGCGCACCCGGCGGCGCACCTCCGCGTACGGGGTGGTGGAGAACGACACCAGCTCGTACTGGGAAACGTACCGGCCGGGCAGGGCCCGTTCCAGTGCGTGCTCCACCCGCCGTCGGGTCTGGAAGACCGGGGAGGCGACCTTGTCCCGCATCTCCACGAAGTTGGTCAGCGCCATCGTCGCGATGGCCTCGGCGTTCTCCTGCCGACGCCGCTGGAACAGTGGCAGTGCCGCCAACCAGTCGTCGGCGCACTCGTCCAGGCAGCGGTCCAGCTCCACCACGTCCTCGAAGGCGCAGTTGGCGCCCTGGCCGTAGAACGGCACGATGGCGTGCGCGGCGTCGCCGAGCAGGCCGACCTTTCCGCTGACCTGCCACGGGGTGCAGCGCACGGTGCCGAGCACGCCCACCGGGTTGTGCCGGTAGTCGTCGACCAGGTTCGGGGCCAGCGGGACCACGTCCGGGTAGTGCTCGGTGAAGTGCCGTTCGATCTCCGCCGGGCTGGCCAGCGAGGCGAAGCTGCCGGCACCGTCGTTGGGCCAGAACAGCGTGCAGGTGAAGGAGCGGTCCGGGTTCGGCAGCGCGATCATCATCGAGGTGCCGCGCGGCCAGATGTGCAGCGCGTCCTCCTCCAGGGCGAAGTCCCCGCCCAGCGGCGGGATCGTCAGCTCCTTGTAGCCGTAGTCGAGGAAGTCCACGCTCTCGTCCAGCAGCCCGTACGCCAGCAGTTGCCCACGCACCGCGGAGCCGGCGCCGTCGGCGCCGAGGACGACCGACGCCTTCGCCGCGACCGGGCCCTGCGGGGTCTCGAAGCTCAGGGCTCCGTCGGTCGGGTCGAGCCCGACCAGCCGGTGGTCGAAGACGACCCGCACGCCCGGCAGCGCGGCGGCCTCGTCCAGCAGGGCGTTGTTCAACGCGCCCCGGCTGATCGAGTTGATCGCCCGGTCGCCGGCCGCGCTGTACGACTGGAACTGCTGCTCGCCCTCGACCGGGTGGATCATCCGGCCACGCATCGGCAGCGCGTCGGTCATCACCTGCTCGGCCAACCCGATCCGGCGCAACGCGTCCAGGCCGCGCTCGGAGAGCGCCAGGTTGATCGAACGACCGCGTTCCGCGGTGCCGGCCCGCGGGTCGGAGCGGCGCTCGTAGAGGGCCACCGGGTAGCCGCGCCGGGCCAGGAAGCAGGCAGCCAGACAGCCGGCCAGCCCGGCACCGATGATCGCGATCTCGTCACGCCGCGCGGTCATGCGGTCGCCCCCACCGTCGCGGCGAGCGCCTCGGCGGCCCGCCAGCAGTCGAGGTACGTGGAGTACAGCGGCACCGGGGCGAACCGCACGACGTCGGGTTCGCGGGCGTCGGCGATGACCCCGTGTTCGTACCGTAGGCGTTTGGTCAGCTCGGCGGCGCTGCCCGAACCGATGCGCACGGAGAGCTGGCAGCCTCGGCGGGCCGGGTCACGCGGGGTGACCACCCGCAGCGGCCGGCCGACGGTCACCTCGTCGAGCAGTGACTCCAGCCAGCCGGTGAGGCGCTGGCTGCGCGCGCGAAGCGCGGTCATCCCCACCGCGTCGAACAGCTCCAGCGAGGTACGCACCGGGCCCATCGCGAAGATCGGCGGGTTGGAGATCTGCCAGGCCTCCACAGTGGCCGGTGGTCGGGACACCGGCGTCATCTCGAACCGGGTGGCCGCCGCTGTGCTCCACCACCCCTCGAACCGCTGCAGGTTCTCGTCGCCGAGGTGGCGCTCGTGTACGAAGACGCCAGCGAGGGCGCCCGGGCCGGAGTTCAGGTACTTGTAGGAGCACCACGCGGCGAAGTCGACGTCCCAGTCGTGCAGGGCCAGCGGCACGTTGCCGACCGCGTGGGCCAGGTCCCAACCGACGACCGCACCCGCGGCCCGGCCGGCAGCCGTGATCGCGGGGATGTCCAGCAGCTCACCGGTGAGGTAGTTGACCCCGCCGAGCAGCAGCAGCGCCACCCGGCCACCCTCGGCGGCCAGGTAGTCGGTCACGTCCTCGGTGCGCAGGGCGTCCTCACCCGCGCGCGGACGCAACCGGACCACCGTGTCGTCCGGGTCCAGGCCGTGGAACCGGGCCTGGCTGCGCACGGCGTAGCTGTCCGAGGGGAAAGCGGCGTCCTCGATGACGATGCGGGTGCGCGCGCCGGCCGGTCGGTAGAAACTCACCATCAGCAGGTGCAGGTTGACGGTGAGGGAGTTCATCACCACGGCCTCCGCGGGCCGGGCGCCGACCAGTCGCGCGGCCGGCCCGGTCAACAACTCGTGGTACGGCAGCCAGGGGCGCTCCGCCTCCAGGTGCCCCTCCACGCCGAGCCGCCCCCACGCCTCCAGGTCGGCCAGGAGTTCGTCGCGGGTGGCCCGAGGTTGCAGACCGAGCGAGTTGCCGGCCAGGTACGCCGACTCGGGGTGGTCGCCGCCGTCGGCCGGCGGCACATGGAACAGGTGCCGGTGACCGGGGTCGGCCTCGTCACGGCGATGCGCTTCTTGTTCTGGGGTTCGCATGTCTCGCTCTCCGGTCACATCGCGGTGCGGGCCGACCATAGCTCCGGGAAGACCACCCGGGCCATGCTGCGCTGCAACCACGCCAGGCCGGCGGAGCCTCCGCTGCCGACCTTGGCGCCCATCGTCCGCTGCACCGCCTTGACGTGGTTCCAGCGCCAGTCGCCGAACTCCTCGGCGACAGCGCTCAGCGCCTCGCCGAGCAGCCGCAGGTGATTGTCGGGGCTGGCGTCGTCGTAAATTCGCACCCAGGCCGCCTCCACCAACGGGTGCGGGTCGTGTTCGACGGCCACGTCCCGGTCGAGCAGGTCGGCGGGGAGGTCGAAGCCGCGCCGGGCGAGCAACGCGAGCACGTCGTCCCAGAGGCTCGGGGTGGTCAGCGCGGCGCTCAGCTCGGCATGCACCTCGGCCTGCCGGCGGAACGGGCGGATCAGCGTCGGGTCGCGCAGCCCGAGCAGGAACTCCAACTGCCGGTACATCGCCGACTGGAAGCCCGAGGCCTCACCGAGCAGATTGCGGAACCGGTTGAAGTCGGCCGGGCTCATCCAGCGCAGGCCCTGCCAGGCGGCGTTGAGCCCCTCCAGGTGCAGTTTGGCTCGGCCCAGCGGGGCCAGTGCCTCCCAGATCTGGTCGGCATGGATCAGCCGCTGGGTCTCGCGCAGTTCGTGGCAGGTCAGCCCGAAGTACAGCTCCATGATCTGGCTGACCATCAGGAAGGACATCTCGCCCGGGTCGCTGCTGAGCGGGTGCTGCATCTTGTGCAGAGCGCTGGCCTGCACATACGCGTCGTACGGCACCATGTCGGCGAACTCCAGCGTCGGTTCGCCACCGGTGCGCTCCGCCTGCGCGACACGCTGCCCAGGGGTCACCGGTCGCACCGTGGCGCGGCGGTTCGGCGCCCGCCGCTCCGTCTGATCCACCATCTCGTTTCCCCTCCCCGGACTAGCCGACGTCATGATCTCGCGGTCGGATCGGCCTGCGGAATGCTGAATCAATGGCTCTCGCCGCCTTCTCCTGGCAAACCAAAGGCAACTAGGCGAAGTCGGTTCACGAAAGTAAGGTCTGAGCGTGGACGACATGGACTGGGCGCTGCTGCGCGAGTTGCAGGCCGACGCGCGGCTCTCCTTCAGCGAGTTGTCCCGGCGGGTGCACCTGTCGCCACCGTCCGTCGCGGAGCGGGTCCGTCGGCTGGAGGCGGCCGGAATCATCACCGGCTACCACGCCCACGTCGACCTGAGCCGCGCCGGCCGCACCGTGGTCGCGCTGATCCGGATGTCCTGCTACGGCGCGCGGTGCATCCTGCACGACCCGGCGGTGGCCGACTGGCCGGAGATCCTGGAGATCCACCGGATCACCGGGGACGCGTGCAGCGTGCTGAAGGTGGCGGCCGGCTCGATCGGCGCGTTCGAGGGGGTCATCGACCGACTAGCCCCGTACGGCCAGCCCTCGAGCACGATGGTCCTCTCCTCCCCCCTGAACTGGCACCCCGTCACCCCCCTCCCGCCCCGCTAACCCACCCCGCTACCCCCCCCGCGCCCCTCCCCGCCCTCCCCCCGCGCGGCGATCTTGCAGTTTCTGCTGACGTTATGTCCTTTGTATGGGCATTCGTCGGCGCAGAAAGTGCAAGATCGCGGGCTGGGGCGGTCGGGTGAGGGCGAGGGCCGGGCGGGTTTGGCTTCGGGGTGCGGGGAAAGCAGCGCGCGTGCCCAGGGGAGGGTTCCGGCGGTCGTCGCCGGTTGGGGGGAAATCATGCAGGCAGTCCGCACGATCAACCGCGCGCTCTCGTCCGCACTGACACTGGTGGGGCTGGTCGGGGCGTTCGTCCTGTTGTCAGTCGCACCGGCGCGAGCCGGCGAGAACGTCTTCGTCGAGGTGACACCCAACAGCGTCCAGGCTGGCAGCCGGGTCAGCATCAAGGCGAGCTGCGACAACGACAACAACAACAGGCAGTCCAGCGTGCACTCCGACGCGTTCGGGTCCGTGACACTGAGACCCGACAAGGGCTTCCTCACCGCGCAGGCCAGTGTTCCGCGCGACAAACCGGCCGATCAGTACCCGGTCGACCTGCGGTGTGACAACGGACAGACGTCGTCGACCATGCTGACCGTGCTGAACATGGCGTCACCCAGCAAGGGCCCGGCGACCGGTGGCGGTGGGATGGCCGGCGGGCGCGGCACCGGCTCGCTGCTGGTGTTCGGTGGCGTGGCGTTGGTGGCCACCGCGATCGTGCTCGGGATGGCCGGAGGCCGACGTCGACCGGGAGCCGGCTCCTGAGCCGGATCACCCATGACCCGCAGATCCGCGCGTGCGCGGCCGGACGGCCGCGCCCGCCTCCGGGCCGGGCCGGCGCTCCGCGCGTCCGGCCGACTGGTGGCCCGCGTCTCCGGACGGCTGCGCCGGGTCGCCGGGCAGGCCGTTTCGGCGAGCGTCACGACCACCGATCCGGCCACCCGTCCGCTGCCGCCGCGACGTCCGGCCGGGCCGTCGTCGACCCGCCACCGGTTCGTCACGAGCCCCGGGCTGCCGGTGCTGGCCATCGCCGCGCTGATGGTGCTGATCGTGGCGATGCTCGGTGTCGAGCAGGTGACCGGGATGAGCCTGCTGCCGGATCGGCTCAGCGCCGGGCTGCGACCGCCGCCGAAGAAGTTCCCGGTGCTGCCGGCCAGCGAGCCGACCAGCCTCGCCATCGACAAGATCGACGTGCGGGCGCCCGTACACGACGTGGGTATCGCCCCGGACGGCACGATCGCCGTGCCGGACGCGGCGCGCGCCCAGGAGGCCGGCTGGTACGACCAGGGGCCCACCCCGGGTCAGTACGGCCCAGCCGTGATCGTCGGGCACGTCGACACCACCAGCGGGCCGGCGGTCTTCCACAAACTCCGCGAGCTGCGCTCCGGTGACGAGATCGAGGTCACCCGCACCGACCAGCGCGTGGCGGTCTTCGAGGTCAACTCGGTGGAGAAGTTCGACAAGGGCCGACTGCCGGTGGACGAGGTGTACGGCGACTTCAGCCGCCCGAGCCTCCGACTGATCACCTGCGGCGGCCAGTGGGTCGGCGGCGAGACCGGCTACGCGGACAACGTGGTGGTCTTCGCCTCGCTGGTCAAGGAGCGTTCAGGCGGTTGACCGGCGTCGACGTACTCGGCGAGCCGGGCGGCCCCGGTGAGCATGGCCCGGCCTCGCTCGGTGAGCCGTTGCCGCCACTGACGCAGCGAGGCGGCGAGCGGTTCGGCACCGCCGGCATCGCGTAGTCGACGCAGCACGCCCGCGATGTGGTCGAGCCGGTAGCCACCGCGGCGCAACAGGTGGGCCAGTTCGGCGTCCCGGACGTCGTCGGCAAGGTAGAGCCGGTAGTGGGTGACCGGATCACGTACCGGTCGCAGTACCCCGGCCCGCTCCCACTTGCGCAGGGTGGCCGCCCGCAGACCGAGCCGGTGAGCCAGCACGCTGATCGGCACGGCTTTCTGGCTCTGCGGTTGCGGTCTCGTTCCGGTGAGCGTCAACACCGCGGCCTCGACCGCGTCCAGGGTCTCCCGATCGCGCTGGAGCAGCGCATGCCCCTGGTCGATGGCGCGCAACGCCGTGTCGATCTCGCCCCGGTTGACGGCCCGCATGATCTCGCCGCTGGCCGCATAGCCGTGGCCCGGGATCAGCGCAAGGTAGGCGGACAGCGCCTTGACGTGCAGTTCGGTGAAGCGACGGTAGCCGTTCGGCGTGCGTTGGGCCGGGGGCAGGACGCCGTCTCGTTCGTAGTTGCGTACGGCCTGCGCGGAGAGACCGTGGGCGCGCGCGAGGTCGACCGGTCGGCGTACCCCCGGGTTTGAAGGTTTTGTGGCTGTCACCGCGCTCCACCGCTCGTGAGTCTCAACCTCTGGTTCAACGATACGGTTCATGGAATGTCACCTTTTCTCGGCCTGCTGGCGGTTACCCCGGACCTGCTCGCGCTCGGCGAGCCGACGCACGGTGAGTCCGCCTTCCTCCAGCTCCGCAACGAGGCCTTTCTGTCGCTGGTCGAGCGCGGCTACCGCTCGATCGCCGTGGAGAGCGACCGGACGGCCGGGCTGATCGCCGACGAGTTCGTGCAGGGTGTCGCGGCTGTGACACTCGACCGGGCGCTCGCCGAAGGATTCAGCCACGGGTTCGGGGCGGCCCCGGCCAACCGGGACCTCCTGCTGCGGATGCGGGAGTGGAACGCCGGACGGCCCGCCGCCGAACGCCTGACATTCCACGGCTTCGACGCCCCGGTCGAGTTGGAGAGTGCCCCGAGCCCGCGCCGCCACCTCACCCAGGTCTGCCAGTTCCTCGACCTGGACCGGGCCACCGAGATCGACGACCTGATCGGGGACGAGGGACGGTGGAGTGACACGGCCGCGATCTGGGAACCGGGCCGATCGGTCGGGCGTTCGACCGACGCCCAGCGACTGCGGGTGCTCGCCGACGACCTGCTGACCGAGCTGTACCTGCGGGCGCCGTGGAGGTCGGCGGGTTGGCAGACGGCGTTCGTGCACGCCACGGCCGCTGTCGCGTTGCTGCGTTACCACGCCGCTGCCGCCGCGCCACTGGCCCAGGAGGAACGCTTCAGCCGCCTGGCCGGGGTCCGGGACGCGCTGATGGCCGAGAACCTGCTCGCGATCCGATCGGTCGAGGCACACCGCGGACCCACGCTGGCCTTCGCGCACAACACGCACCTCCAGCGCCACCCGAGCACCATGACGCTGGCCGACACGCAGGTGTCGTGGGCCGGCGCCGGCGCGATCATCGCGTCGTTGCTGGGCGACCGGTACGCCGTGATCGCCGGCAGCCTAGGCGCGAGCCCGGCACTCGGCATCGGGCCGCCAGCCGCCGACACCTACGAGGGCCGACTCCAGCAGGAGAACAGCCTTCCCCGGTACCTGCCGACGTCCGACATCGAAGCGGCCGAGCAGCGCACGCACGACTACCGCTACTTCCCGCTGGACCGGGCCGCCATCGACCACGCCGACGCGGTCCTGCACGTCCCGACCGGTGTCGACGCGGCCGTGCTCGCCGATCGGATCGCCGCGCTGCCCGACGTCGAGCAGCTCGTGGCGAGCGACGAGAACGGATCACCCGAGGCGGCCTGGGGCGACCGGTTCTTCTTCGTCGGCCCGGACCGCCGCCAGCCGTTCGCCACCATCGTCGAGCACGACGTGCCCGGCTTCGACGAGGCCGCACAGCTTGACCGCCCCGGCGTCTTCCGCCTCAACCTGGACCTGGGCCGGGCCGACTTCGAGCGCGTGTTCGGCTTTCCGCCCAAGGCATTCGAGGAGCACCGGCACGAGTTCGACTTCGCCCGACTGGACACTGTCGTACCGCACCCGGGCTACGCACAGTACGGCTTCGCCAGCATCGTCATGCCCGGTCCGCACCTGCTGCCCGAGGTGGACCGGCTGCTGACGATCGCGCACGACCGTGCCGTGCGTCGCCGCGAGCGTGCGGCGCGGCGGACCGCCGGGTAGCGCTACCGACCGGAGTCAGGCGGCTGCCTCGGGCTCCCGCAGGTCCAGCCAGTCGGCCCAGCGGGGGTCGGGGGCGCGGTGGCCCAGCACCCGCCAGGCGGTGCCCTTCGGGGCGGCTGGCAACGCGTGTAACCGCCAGCCCATCTCGGCCGGGGTCTTGTCGCCCTTCGTGTGGTTGCACCGGGCACACGCGGCGACCACGTTCTCCCAGGCGTGCCGGCCACCCCGGCTGCGCGGAAAGACGTGGTCGATGGTCTCGGCCGGGCCCCGGCAGTAGGCGCACCGCCACCCGTCCCGGGCGAAGATCGCCCGGCGGGACAGCCCGACATGCGTTCGGTACGGCACCCGGACGAAGCGCGTCAGCCGGACCACGGACGGCACCGGCAGCGCATCCCGGGCGCTGTGCAGGATGCCGTCACCATCGGCGACGCAGACCGCCTTGGCGGAGAGGACGAGGATCGCGGCGCGGCGCACCGACACGACACACAGCGGCTCGTAGGTGGCGTTGAGGACCAACGCGCCGGAGCCCACCGTGGGTCGTATGTCAGGCATCGCGCTCACCCTCCCGGTTCAGCGGCTGCTGGGGACCGCCGTCGACCGGGGCCGGGCACAAGGGCCCACACGGTCGACGCCGGGCCGATCACCGACGTCCGTTGCGCCAATAGTCCCTGATCGGACCCCGGATTGCACGTACTAATCCCGCATGGGGTATGAGGATCATCCGCAACCGGACGGATCGCCGCCCCGGACTACTCGGCTTGTGTCCGGTCGCGGGACCTGTGTGGCGGATCGGCATCGGCACCTCGGTGACACCTGCCGGTGGCACGGTGGAGTCGAGGACGGTGAGTCATCTGCTTTCGCTGCGCCAACGCTGCCAGCTGACACGTGTGATCCGCGGCTCGCGGCTCTCGGCCGCGTTGAGGACGAACTGCGCCCGGAGCCGCCGGACCTTCCTGCCGGAGGCAGGGTGAGGCGGACCGAGAGGAGGTCGAGATCTATGCTCGCCACGCCGATCCGCCGGCCGGTGGGTCGGCGGCGGACGCTCAGGCTCCTTGCGGTACGAAGACATAGTGAGTGCCGCCAGCGTGACGCCCCTAGCCCTGTCCGACGCCGTCTCGGTGAACTGCCAGGGCAGCACCTCCTGCGAGTGGATCTACCGGATCACCGGGTCGTCCTGGTTCGCCGAGGGAAGCTACTGGATCCTGCTCAAACCGCTTCGGGTGCTGCTGATCCTGGCCCTGGCGATGGTGGCCCGCTGGGCTCTGCACCGGACGATCAACCGGTTGGTTCGGACGACCACCGACGGCGCGGTGCCGACGATGCTTCGGCCGCTGCGCGAGCGGGTACCCACCGCCGCGGTCGACCCGGCCGAGTTCGTGCCCGAGCGACGGAGGCAGCGGGCCGAGGCGATCGGGTCGGTGCTACGCAGCCTGACCACCGCGTTCGTCTTCGGCATCGCGCTGCTGATGATCCTGCGGGAGTTCAGCTTCGACCTGGCCCCGCTGCTGGCCAGTGCGGGGATCGCCGGTGTGGCGCTGGGCTTCGGTGCGCAGAGCCTGGTGAAGGACCTGATCGCCGGCCTCTTCATGCTGATCGAGGACCAGTACGGCGTGGGTGACAACGTCGACCTGGGCGAGGCGATGGGCGTGGTCGAGTCGGTCGGCCTGCGGGTCACCACGGTGCGCGACGGCCGTGGCGTGCTCTGGTACATCCGCAACGGCGAGATCATCCGGGTGGGTAACAAGAGCCAGGGTTGGGCGCTCGTGGTGGTGGACCTGCCGATCGGCTTCAACAGCACCGAGGAGGCCACCGCGGTGCTACGGACCGCGGCCGCCTCGGTCGCCGTGGACCCGGAGCTGTCGCCGGAGATCGTGGAGGCGCCCGAGGTGCTGGGTGTCGAGCAGGTGACTGTGGACGGCGCTGTCATCCGCACAGTGGTGAAGACGACCGCTGACGGGCAGTTCGCGGTGGGCCGGGAACTGCGTCGGCGTCTCGCCGAGGCGCTGGAGAATTCGGGGATCACCGCGCAGATCGCAGCGGCCCGCATCTATCCCGGCCTGCCGACCCGGCCGTTGTCCGAGGGCGAGACCGGTCAGGGAGGCGCCACCTGACACCGCCCACATTGTCCGGCAATTCAGGGGTCGCGAGCCGGCCGGCCCCTCGGGTATCGTCCGTTCGTTCAGTCGGGGAGGCGACGAACGACCCGTTCGACCTAGCTAGTTGTCAGACGATCGGGCAGAATCCGGAGCACGCGTTCCCACCGAAGCGTGATCACAACCTCGCTGATCCGTAGATCTGACGAGCGCTTCCGACCGGGCTGCCACGAGCGGCCGAGCCGGGGCCGATGGAGGCGACGGTGCCTGACGAGCGACCTTCCGCGGAAGGCCCCGCCACATTCCGCGACGTCTTCGGCCAGCACGAGTTCCGGGCCGTGTTCGTGGCTGGCGCCCTCTCCTGGGTCGGCGACTACGTCGCGAAGGCCGCCGTCACCCTGCTCGTCTATCAGCAGACCCGGTCCGTCGCGCTCTCCGCGGCTGCCTTCGCGGTCAGCTTCCTGCCCTGGCTGCTCGGCGGTCCCGTGCTCGCCGCACTCGCTGAGCGGTACCCGTTCCGACGGGTGATGGTGGCATGCGACCTCATCCGGATGGCGCTGATGCTGGTCATCGCCATTCCGAGCCTGCCGTACCAGGCGGTGCTGGTGCTCGTCTTCGCCGCGACGCTGGCCAACCCGCCGAGCCAGGCGGCGAAGTCCGCGCTGATCCCGCAGTTGCTCACCGGGGACCGGCTGGTGCTGGGGCTGTCGCTCAACGGCAGCGTCGGGCAGGCCGCCCAGGTCGTCGGGTACGTCTTCGGCGCCGCTGTCGCCGCGGTCGACCCGGAGGCGGCGCTGCTGTTCAACGCGGTCACGTTCGGTCTCTCGGCGCTGCTGGTTCGCCTCGGCGTGCGCCACCGTCCGGCGATGATGAACCCGGAGCACCGCAGCCACCTGCTGCGTGAGACTCGGCAGGGGTTCGGCATCGTGTTCCGCACCCCGGTGCTGCGGGCCATCGCGGTGCTGGTGTTCAGCTCGATGCTCTTCTCGATCGTTCCCGAGGGTCTGGCCGCGGCCTGGGCCAACGACGAGGGACGTGGTGCGCTGAGCGCGGGCACCGCACAGGCAGCGATCATGGTGGCCAACCCGATCGGCTTCATCCTCGGTGGGTTGCTGGTGAGTCGCCTGTTCGGTCCGGCTCGCCGGCTGAAGCTGATGCGGCCGCTCGCGGTGCTCGCCCCGTTGGTGCTCGTACCGGTGCTGCTCGACCCCCCGCCACTGGTGGTGGCACTGCTCGCCGCGATCTGCGGGTTCGCGGTCGCTGGCATGATGCCGATGGCCAACGGGTTGTTCGTCCAGGCGCTGCCCAACGGCTTCCGAGCCCGCGCCTTCGGGGTGATGGCCACCGGCATACAGGTCATCCAGGGCCTCGCGGTACTGGTCACCGGGATGCTCGCCGAACGGTTCCCCATTCCGATCGTGGTGGGGGTCTGGAGCGCAGCCGGGGTGGTGCTGATGACGGTGGCCACGCTGCGGTGGCCGGACCGGCAGACGGTGGACGACGCGATCACTGCCGCCTCGTTGGCCAACGCCGCTCCGCCATCCTCCGGCCTCGGCGACCCGGCCAGCGACCGCCCGGTGGAAGGCAGGTCCAACCCGCACACCGGTGACGGCCACCGCCGGCACGCTGTCACCTGACCGTCGAACCGACCGTCGCACGGGCAGGCGGGGTGCCGACATTCGGGCTTGTCGACCCGGCGTGATCCGACGCACGCCGTGCGGGTCGGGTCGACACCGGACGTACCTGGCAGGATGGAACTGTGACTTCCGCAGGTGAATCCGACCGTCCCGGTGCGTCGATGACCCTCTTCGAAGCGGTCGGCGGCGAACCCACCTTCCGCAAGCTGGTCGACGAGTTCTACGCCGGGATCGCCACCGACCCCCTGCTGCGACCCATGTACCCGGAGGAGGACCTGGGCCCGGCCGCGGACCGGATGACCCTGTTCCTCATGCAGTACTGGGGCGGGCCGAACACATACTCCGCTCAGCGGGGGCACCCTCGGCTGCGGATGCGCCACGCGCCGTTCCGGATCGGAGCGGCTGAACGGGACGCCTGGCTGCGCAACATGCGCCGCGCCGTGGACCGGCTCGACCTTGAGCCGGAGATCGCCGTCACCCTCTGGGACTACCTGGAGCGGGCCGCGTACTTCATGGTCAATGTCGAGGACGACCCGGCCAACGGCGGCTGACCCAGAGCTCCCGGAGCGGCGTCAGAGCAGCGCGCCCTCGTCGTGCAGCCAGTCCACGAAGCTGGTGGCGACCGCCGCGCCGCAGTCGAGCATCTCGACCAGGAGCGCGTCGTGGGTGCCGGCACCCAGGGGCACCTGAAGCTCGGCGTAGATCGGTAGCTGACCCCGCTCGGTCGGGTCACCGATGTACGCCTTGCAGAACCGGCGGGTGTGGTTCCACTCGTTGACCACCCGGTACGCCCGGTCGGCCCAGTCCGGCGGGACCGTGGCGTGCGGGCGTGCCCGCATGACCAGGATCTCGTCCTCCGGCCCTTCGAGGGTGACCAGCACCGCGTGCCGCTCCCACATCGCCAGCAGGTTGCCGTCGCCGTCGGCCAGGTAACGCACGTCGAGCAGATCGAGCGCGTCACAGACCCGGCGCAGACTCACCGGCTCGACGGTGGCGGGCATCTCGGTCAGCACGGGCCGCTCGTTGGACGGGCAGTCGTCCCCCGGCTGGCGAGGACTGGGCGGCCCGATCCGGACCGCACTATCGACTGTGATCCCGCTTCGGGTTTCCGGTTCGCCGCCGTCGGCGGGACCGGGGCGCCATGACCACCACGGCATCGCTCGCGCACCTCACTCCCCAGCGGATCCAGTCGCCTACGGTGCGTTGGATCCGAGGATGGACGGTACCCGGACAGCCGAGTTGAAGCACCCCCCCAACGACCGCCCCTGGCCAGAAGAATGATCCGTGGTCATCCGTTCGGACGAGCAATCAGGGGTGTCACGGCAAGATCCGTGGCCTTCTGCAACCACGCCGCTCCGTGTGGTCCCACCAGGCCTACCCAACGACCGGCCACCCGCACCTGAACGGCGTCCCCGCCCTCGCCGGCCGCCGAGCCGTGGGCGGCACCGAGGAAGCCCATCCGGACCACCCCCTGCACCAGCCGCTGCGGCACCTCGACCGGGGCGTCGGGCGTCCCGTCCGGGGTGATCAGCACCGCCACGTGGTCGAGCAACGCGTCACGCAGGGCCCGCTGGCCCACGGCACGGCCGGCCACACCCTGCTCGCTCGCCGTCCGCAGGGTGCCCGCCGCCGCGTCGGCGATCCGTCGCAGGTCGGCAACGGGCAGCGCCTCCACCTGGCGGCTCCGCGCCGGCGGCAGCGGCCACCGCCACTGGGCGTCCCGGCGGGTCGGCAGGGTCGCGCCGCTCCGCTCCAGTTCGGCGAGCAGCTCCGCGGCTGCCACGGTGACGTCCTCCGCGACGCCGTCAGCCGGCCCACCGGCAACCGTGCGGACCACCAGGACCTGCCACGGCAGCCGGGCCCACAGGGCGATCCGGCCCGGTGCGCCGGCCGGCCGCAGCCGGACCGGTGCGACCGGATCCAACCGGACCAGCCGGGCCAGGAAGGCTCCCGCGTCCGCCACCCCTTCGACGCCGTGGGTGGGCGCCGCCGTCCGACCCGGCTCGGCGGTGCCCGGCCGGGTCACGCCACCCCGCCCTGTGGCGCGTACGTGAGCAGGAAGTCCCGCTCCTCGGGGGTGATCCGCCGGGGCACCTGGCGGGTCAGGTCGAACGGCACCAGCACCGAGCGGGCCTGGCTGGCCAGCACCTCACCGTCGTACAACTCGTAGGCGACGGTGAACCGGGAGGCCCGGATCTCCTCCACCCACAGCTCGATCCGCACTGTGGGGGCCGCCTCCGCGGTGGCCCGGCCGAGCGCGTAGTCGACCGGGCGCAGGTAGTCGACCTCGTGCCGGCGGATCACCACCCCGTCGGCGAACGAGCCGACGCCCCAGGCCCGGCCGCCGGCGAACATCAACGCCACCCGCGCCTCCTCGTACAGGGTGAGGAAGCGCGAGTTGTTGACGTGGCCGTACGCGTCCAGGTCGGACCAGCGCAGGGTGCAGTGGTAAACGAAGCGGTCAGACACCTTCTCGGCCGGTCAGTCGCGGGTCAGCTTGCGGTAGGTCACCCGGTGCGGCCGGGCGGCCTCCGCGCCGAGGCGGTCGACCTTGTTCTTCTCGTACGCCTCGAAGTTGCCCTCGAACCAGAACCACTTGGACGGGTCCTGGTCGTCGCCCTCCCAGGCCAGGATGTGCGTGGCGACGCGGTCCAGGAACATCCGGTCGTGGGAGATGACCACGGCGCAGCCGGGGAACTCCAGCAGGGCGTTCTCGAGGCTGGACAGCGTCTCCACGTCCAGGTCGTTCGTCGGCTCGTCGAGCAGGATGACGTTGCCGCCGATTTTCAGGGTCAGCGCCAGGTTGAGCCGGTTGCGCTCGCCGCCGGAGAGCACCTTGGTCGGCTTCTGCTGGTCCGGGCCCTTGAAGCCGAACGCGGCGATGTACGCCCGCGACGGCATCTCGACCTTGCCCACCATCAGGTAGTCCAGCCCGTCGGAGACGACCTCCCAGACGGTCTTGTCGCCGTTGAGGCCCTCACGGTTCTGGTCGACGTACGACAGCGAGACCGTCGGGCCGACGCGGACCTCGCCGCCGGTCGGCTCCTCCAGCCCGACGATGGTCTTGAACAGCGTGGTCTTGCCGACGCCGTTGGGGCCGATGATGCCGACGATGCCGTTGCGCGGCAGCGAGAACGACAGGTTGTCGATCAGCAGCCGGTCGCCGAAGCCCTTGCTGAGGTTGTTCGCCTCGATCACCGTGCTGCCCAGGCGCGGGCCCGGCGGGATCTGGATCTCCTCGAAGTCCAACTTGCGGGTCTTCTCCGCTTCGGTGGCCATCTCGTCGTACCGGTCGAGGCGGGCCTTGGACTTGGTCTGCCGGGCCTTGGCGTTGGAGCGGACCCACTCCAGCTCCTCGGTGAGGCGCTTCTTCATCTTGGCGTCGCGGCGACCCTCGACGGCCAGCCGGGCGGCCTTCTTCTCCAGGTAGGTGGAGTAGTTGCCCTCGTACGGGTACGTCCGGCCACGGTCCAGCTCGAGGATCCAGTTGGCCACGTTGTCGAGGAAGTACCGGTCGTGGGTGATCGCCATGACGGTGCCGGCGTACTTCGCCAGGTGCTGCTCCAGCCAGGAGACGCTCTCCGCGTCCAGGTGGTTGGTGGGCTCGTCGAGCAGCAGCAGGTCGGGCGCCTGCAGCAGCAGCTTGCAGAGCGCCACCCGGCGACGCTCACCACCGGAGAGCTGGGTCACGTCGGCGTCCGGCGGCGGGCAGCGCAGCGCGTCCATCGCCAGTTCGAGCTTGGAGTCGACGTCCCAGGCGTCGAGGTGGTCAAGCTCCTCCTGGAGCTTGCCCATCTCCTCCATCAGCTCGTCGGAGTAGTCGGTGGCCATCTGCTCGGCGATCTTGTTGAACCGCTCCAGCTTGGCCTTGGTCTCGGCGACCGCCTCCTCGACGTTGCCGAGCACGGTCTTGGCCTCGTTGAGCGGGGGCTCCTGGGCGAGCATGCCGACGGTGTAGCCGGGCATGAGTCGGGCCTCGCCGTTGCTCGGCTTGTCCAGCCCTGCCATGATCTTGAGGAGGCTGGACTTACCGGCGCCGTTCGGACCGAGCACACCGATCTTGGCTCCCGGCAGGAAGCTCAACGTGACGTTGTCGAGCACGACCTTGTCGCCGTGCGCCTTGCGCGCCTTTTCCAGGACGTAGATGTACTGGGCCACGGTGCGGGCTACCTCCGTCGGTTGCTGTCGCTGATCGGCGGCGCGGCGCGGGCTGCGAGGACCGCCCGCCGCCGCCGGCCGGGAGCCGGCCGCGCGCACGCCATCGTCAATCCTGACAGGTACGGCGCGCTTCGCCCACATCACCCCGCCCCAGGAGTACGCGGGCGAGCCGCGTTGCCCACGCCGGTATAACTCGCTAGCGTCTTGAGTATGACCAAGAAGATCGCGATCAGCGTTCCCGACGACGTGGCGGAACGGCTGGCCAAGGAGCCGAACGTGTCCGCCTTCATTACCGCGAGCGTGCGTGGACTGATGGCCGGCGAGCGCACGAGGCAGGCACTGCGGGAGGTCGGCTTCGTGCTCACCGATGCCGGCCTGGCCGAGGCCGGCAGAAAGCTCGACGAAGCGCAAGCAAAGATCACCCCAGAGCTACGTGCGAAGGCGGCAGCCTTGCTGAGCGAGTCGTCTCGCGGACGGCTGGAAATCCGTGACTGACGCGGGCCTGGTGCTCGACACCGCCTGTCTGCTGGCCTACTCGGAAGGCGAGGAGCAGGTCGGGGAGCAGATCGCCGAGGTTGCGGACAAACGGCAGGTGGTGATCATTCCGGCGCTTTGCCTCGCTGCGGCATACCGCCAGGTGTCCACTGACGGTTGGCCCCTGCTCGACATCGTTGCCGACCTTGAACAGGTGATCGTCACCCCCGTCGACCACGACACGTGCATGTTCCTTGGCGGCTGGTCGCGGAGCCTCGGCATGGACCTGGCTCACGTGGCACTGGAGGCGGCGCGTGCGACGACACCGATCATGACGGATCGGCGGGAGCTGCTGAGTGAGGTGCTGCCCAAGGAATGGCCGATCATCGACCTCTGACCAGCGCGGTTGTCGACAAGATCACCTTTAGGATTCGGTCGCACCGAGGCGGGTAGGAGACTCCGGCACTAGGCACAAGACGCCGCAGCTACGCTCAGTACGCTCATCGCGGTGGACCCGTCAGTACCCGGAGGTGGCCGATCGTGACCGTCCGTAGCTCCTTTGTCGTAGTGGCGAACCGTCTGCCGGTCGACGAGGTGAGCACACCCGAGGGCCGGCAGTGGCGACGCAGCCCTGGCGGGCTGGTCACCGCGCTGCACCCCGTACTCGCCGAGCACAAGGGCACCTGGGTCGGCTGGGCCGGTGGCACCGGCGCGGCCCCCGAGCCGTTCGACCTGGAGGGGATCCGGCTGCACCCGGTCCCGCTCAGCGCCGAGGAGTTGGAGCGGTACTACGAGGGCCAGTCCAACGCGACGATCTGGCCGCTCTACCACGATGCGGTGGAGACGCCGGCCTACAAGCGCCGGTGGCGGGAGGCGTACCGCCTGGTCAACGCCCGGTTCGCGGAGGCTGCGGCCGACGTGGCGGCCGAGGGCGCGACGGTCTGGGTGCAGGACTACCAGCTCCAGTTGGTGCCGGCGATGCTCCGCGAGCTCCGCCCGGACCTGCGGATCGGGTTCTTCCTGCACATCCCGTTCCCGCCGATCGAGCTGTTCATGCAGATGCCGTTCCGCACCGAGATCCTGCGCGGTCTGCTCGGCGCCGACCTGGTCGGTTTCCAGCAGCGGCTGGCCGCGCAGAACTTCGTCCGGCTGGCCCGGCACCTGCTCGGGCTGCGCTACGAGGGGCAGATGATCCAGGTCGACGGTCGGCAGGTGAAGGCCGGCGCCTTCCCCATCTCGATCGACACCCAGGAGATGGAGCGGATGGCCGCCGATCCGGCGATCCAGGCCCGGGCCAAGCAGATTCGCGCCGAGCTGGGCGACCCGAAGACGATAATCCTGGGCGTGGACCGGCTGGATTACACCAAGGGCATCGAGTTGCGGCTCAAGGCCTTCCGAGAACTGCTGGCTGACGGAAAGTTGACAGTTCCCGACGCGGTCATGGTTCAGGTCGCCACGCCCAGCCGCGAGCGCGTGGAGCACTACCAGGCACTACGGGTGAAGGTGGAGCGCGAGGTCGGCCGGATCAACGGCGAGTTCGGCAGGGTCGGCGTGCCGGCGGTCCATTACCTCCATCAGTCGTACAGTCGCAGTGAGCTGGCGGCGATGTACGTTGCTGCCGACGTGATGATGGTGACCCCGCTGCGAGACGGCATGAACCTCGTGGCGAAGGAATACGTAGCATCACGTGCCGACCAGGGTGGCGCGCTCGTACTCAGTGAGTTCGCTGGCGCCGCCACGGAGCTTCGCCAGGCATTTTTGTGTAACCCGCACGACCCGGACGCGGTCAAGGACGCCCTCCTCCGGGCAGTGCACGTGGAGAAAACCGAGGCGCGCCGCCGGATGCGGACAATGCAACGTCACCTGCGTACCCACGACGTGGGCCACTGGGCCAAGTCTTTCCTCTCGGAACTCGGAGTTCCCGAGGCGGAGGCCGAGTGAACACGTCCGTCAACGATGGGGCGGCAGTCGCCACCGGGGTCATGGACCCTGAGTTGCGCTCCGCCATCGGCCGGATAGCCCGGGTCCCCCAACTCCTTGTCGCCTGCGACTACGACGGCACACTGGCGCCGATCGTGGAGGACCCGAGCACGGCCGTTCCACTGCCCGAGTCAGTGGCCGCGGTCCGCGCGCTCGCCGCGCTGCCGCAGACCACAGTGGCGGTGGTCTCCGGCCGGGCGCTGCGCGACCTGGCCGCCCTCTCGCGGCTGCCCAGCGAGGTGCACCTCGTCGGCAGTCACGGCTCCGAATTCGACATCGGCTTCGTCGAGCGGCTCTCCCCCGAGCTGGTCGCCGTACGGACCCAGGTCCGCAACGCGCTGCGTGAGATCGCCGCCCAGCACCCGGGCATCCGGCTGGAACGCAAACCGGCGAGCGTCGCGATGCACACCCGTGGGGTCGACCCGCAGATCGCCGCAGCCGCCATCGAGGCGGTCCGCAGCGGTCCGGCCACCTTCGACGGCGTGACGGTGACCCAGGGCAAGGAGGTCATCGAGCTCTCCGTGGTGGCCACCCACAAGGGCACCGCACTCGACCAGTTGCGGACCCAGCTCGCCTCCAGCGCGGTGCTGTTCATCGGCGACGACATCACCGACGAGAACGGGTTCGGCCACCTGCACGGTCCCGACCTCGGCATCAAGATCGGCCCCGGCGACACCCAGGCCAGCTACCGGGTGGCCGACCCGCTGGAGGCCGCCCGCGCGCTGGCCCTGCTGCTCGAGACCCGGCGGCACTGGCTGTTCGGTGAGCGGGCGGTGCCGATCGAACGGCACTCCATGCTGGCCAACGGTCGTACCGTCGCTCTGCTCACCCCCGAGGCCAAGGTGAGCTGGCTCTGTCACCCCAAGCCGGATTCGGCGGCGATCTTCGCCGACCTGGTGGGTGGCAGCCCAGCCGGTCACTTCAGCATCGCCCCGGAACGCGGGGGCATCCCGCTGGGCCAGCGCTACCGCTCCGGCACGATGACGGTGGAGACCCGGTGGTCCGGGCTCACGGTCACCGACTGGCTGGACAAGCCGGCCCGGGAGACCACCCCCGGCGACAGCCCGGCTGTCCTCACCGGCGACTCGACCCTGGTCCGGGTGCTGACCGGCAGTGGCAAGGCCACCGTCGAGTTCGCGCCGAGGCCGGAGTTCGGCCAGGTGGCCGTCCAGTTGCAGCCGCTCGGCGACGGCCTGCTGGTGCTCGGCTCGAACGAGCCGGTCGCGCTCTACGCCCCCGGCGTGCAGTGGGAGGTCGGCAACGACGGAGGGTACGAGACCGCCAAGGCGACCGTCGACCTCTCCGCCGCCGGTGGGCAGGTGGTGCTGGAGCTGCGCTTCGGCACGCACAGCCTGGAGCACCACCGGGTGCCGATCCACGAGCGGCAGGCCGCGGCCGAGCAGCCGTGGAAGGACTGGGTGGCCTCGCTGCGGTTGCCGTCCACCTCCCGCGAACTGGTCGCGCGCAGCGCCCTCACCCTGCGCGGGCTCTGCCACGAGGCCACCGGCTCGATCCTGGCCGCGGCGACCACCTCGCTCCCCGAGGAGCTGGGCGGCGTCCGCAACTGGGACTACCGCTACTGCTGGCTGCGCGACGCCGCGCTGACCGCCCGCTCGCTCGTCGACCTGGGCTCCATCGAGGAGGCCGAGGCGTTCCTGCGCTGGGTGGACGGCTGCATCGAGCGCACCGGTGGGCACCCGGAGCGGCTGCACCCGCTCTACACGATCGACGGCTACGAGCTGGGCGCCGAGGCGGTCATCGACACGCTGCCCGGGTACGCCGGTTCCCGGCCGGTCCGGGTCGGCAACCTCGCCAACCACCAGTTGCAGCTGGACGTCTTCGGCCCGATCGCCGACCTGATCGCGGCCGTCGCCGACGCTCGCGGTTCGGTCCGCGACGACGAGTGGCGGGTCCTGGAGAACATGGTCGAGGCGGTCCGCCGCCGCTGGCACGAGCCCGACCACGGCATCTGGGAGGCCCGGCTGCCACCCCGGCACCACGTCTTCTCCAAGGTGATGTGCTGGATGACAGTCGACCGCGCGCTGCACGTGATGCGCGAGCACGGCGGCGAGGACCGGCCCGAGTGGAAGGACCTGCGCGACCGGATCGGCGCCAACGTGCTGGAGCACGGCTGGCACTCCGACGTCGAGGCGTACAGCGTCGCGTACGGGGACGAGGACATGGACGCCTCGTCGCTCTGGATCGGCCTCTCCGGCCTGCTCCCGGGCGACGACCCGCGCTTCCTGTCCACCGTCCTACGGATCGAGGCGGACCTGCGCAGCGGCCCGGTCGTCTACCGCTACCACTGGGACGACGGCCTGCCCGGCCGTGAGGGCGGCTTCCACATCTGCACGGCGTGGCTGATCGAGGCGTACCTACGCACCGGCCGCCGCACCGACGCCGAGGAACTGTTCGCACAGATGGTGCTGACCGCCGGCCCGACCGGGCTGCTCCCCGAGCAGTACGACCCGCTCGCCGAGCGCGGCCTGGGCAACCACCCGCAGGCGTACAGCCACCTCGGTCTGATCCGCTGCGCCCTGTTGCTGGACAACATGCTCAAGCAGTAGTCGACGGAGAGACCACGACGGGCCGGAGCAGCGCTGCTCCGGCCCGTCGTCTGTCCCGGCTCCCGGCTCCCGGCTCCCGGCTCCCGGCTCCCGGCTCCCGGCTCCCGGCTCCCGGCTCCCGGCGAGATCTTGGACAGTTTCCGTCACGCGCTGACGGAAACTGTCCAAGATCTCCAACCGCTGCGGGTGCAGCGAGTCCCTCAGCCGTCGAGGGTGTTGACCACGTCGCCCACCACGACGACGGCGGGTGGCCGCACCTCGGCCGTGAGCACGTCGACGGCCACCGCGTCGAGCGTCGACCGCAGCACCCGCTGGGTGCCCGTCGTGGCTTCCTGCACGACGGCGGCGGGGGTCTGCGGCGACCGACCGTGGGCGATCAGGGTGGCCGTGATGGCGGCGAGGTTCTTCAGCCCCATCAGGATCACCAGGGTGCCGTGCAGACCAGCGAGGGCGTCCCAGCGCACCAGCGAAGCCGGTGCGTCGGGTGCCAGGTGTCCGGAGACGACAGTGAACTCGTGCGCCACGCCCCGATGGGTGACCGGGATTCCGGCCGCGGCCGGGGCAGCGATCGAGCTGGTGACCCCGGGCACCACTGTCACCGGGACACCGGCGGCAGCGCAGGCCAACAACTCCTCGCCGCCGCGCCCGAAGACGTACGGGTCACCGCCCTTGAGCCGCACCACGAACGCGCCGGCCAGGGCCCGGTCGACCAGGATCTGGTTGATTTCCTCCTGAGCCCGGGACGGGCCGTAGGGGATCTTCGAGGCGTCCACCAGTTCGACGTCCGGGCGCAACTCGTCCAGGAGCAGTCCGGGCACCAGCCGGTCGGCGACCACCACCTCGGCCTCGGTGAGCAGCCGCCAGCCCTTCACGGTGATCAGCTCCGGGTCCCCCGGCCCCGCCCCGACCAGCGCCACCCGCCCAACCTGCCGCCCGCCGGTCGCACCGGCCTCGGTCACACCGGCACCGAGCCCGCCAGGAGGCGCAGCGGCGGCACCGGCCTGGCCGGGCGGCACAGCGGAGGCACCGAGCCTGCCAGGAGGCGCAGCGGCGGCACCGGCCGGTGCCAGGCGGACCGCCAGAAGGTCGCGGACGGCGTCGCGGACGGTCATCGCCCGGTGCGGGTCGCCGCCGCCGAGCACCGCCACGGTGACCGGGCCGTGCCGGGTCACGGCCGGCGTCCAGGCGGTGGCGGCCGTCCGCTCGTCGGCCCGGACGCAGAAGATCCGCCGCTCGGCGGCGGCGGCGCTCACCGAAGCCGCCGCCATCGGATCGTCGACCGCGACCTGGACCAGCCAGGCACCGTCCAGGTCCTCGGGCACGAACCGGCGCGGCACCCAGTGCAGCCGACCCGCGTCGGCCCGGGCGCGCAGCGCCGGAGTCAGCTCCGGGGCCACCAGCAGGACGTCCGCGCCGGCGTCCAGCAGCGCGGGTACGCGCCGGGTGGCGACCGCACCGCCACCCACCACGACCACGCGCCGCCCGTGCAGCCGCAAACCCAGGGGGTACGGATTGGAGGTCACGCCGCACCACCGAGGCGGACGGCTCGTTCGCGGCGGGTGCTCACTTCTCGGCCACCCCTGCGGAGTCGAAGGTGGCCACCTCGTGCAGCACCCGGACCGCGCCGGTGACCACGGGCAACGCCAGCAGCGCGCCGGTGCCCTCACCGAGGCGCAGCCCCAGGTCGATCAGCGGGTCGAGGCCGAGGTGGCGCAACGCGACGGTGGCGCCGGGCTCAGCCGAGCGGTGGCCGGCGACCATGGCGCAGACCGCGTCCGGTGCGAAAGCGGCGGCGGCGAGCGCGGCCGAGACCGCGATCACACCGTCCAGCAGCACCGGTGTGCGGCGCGCCGCGGCCCCGAGGATCAGCCCGGCCAGGGCGGCGTGCTCCAGACCACCGACGGCGGCCAGCACCCCCAGCGGGTCGACCGGGTCGGGGGTGTGCCGGGCCAGCGCGGCCCGCACCACAGCCACCTTGCGCGCGTACGTCGGGTCGTCGACACCGGTGCCCCGACCGGTGGTGTCGAGTGGGTCGGCGCCGGTGAACGCGGCGATCAGCACGGCGGCCGGGGTGGTGTTGCCGATGCCCATGTCCCCGGTGAGCAGGATGCCGGCGCCGGCGTCGATCAGTTCGTCGGCGATCCGGATGCCGGTCCGCACCGCCGCCAGCGCCTCGTCCCGGGTCATCGCGGCCGTCACTGTGAGGTCGCCGGTGCCCCGGCGGACGGACGAGACAACCAGCCGGGGCACGGCCGGATCGAGCACGACCGGGTCGGCGGCCGGGTCGGCGGCCGGGTCGGCGGCCGGGTCGAGCACAGCCGGGTCGAGCACGGCCGGGTCGGCGGGCAGCGGGGTGGCCACGCCGACGTCGACCACGGTGACCGAGGCACCGGCCTGCCGGGCGAACGCGTTGACCACCGCTCCACCGGCCAGGAAGTTACCGATCATCTGCGCGGTGACCTCCTGCGGCCAGGGGCTGACCCCCTGGGCGTGCACCCCGTGGTCGCCCGCGAAGATCGCCACCGCGGCCGGCTCGGGCAGCGGCGGTGGGCAGACTCCGGCCAGGCCGGCGAGGCGTACCGAAAGCTCCTCCAGCGCGCCCAGCGAGCCCGCCGGCTTGGTCAGCCGGCCGTGCAGCGCCCGGGCGGCGGCCATTGCCGCTTCGTCCGCCGGGCGGATCGCGGCGATAGTGGTCTCCAGCATCATGCCTCCATGGTCTCGCGCAGCACGTTGATGAACGCGTCGGTGGTGTTTCGGTCGCGTACGGCCACCCGCAGCCAGTCCGGGCCGAGGCCGGGGAACGTGTCGCCTCGGCGTACCGCCCAGCCGCGCTCGCGAAGGGCGGCCCGGATCGCTGTCGCCCTGGGCAGGTGCAGCAGGACGAACGCGCTGGCGGGACGGCCGACGACGCGTACACCGGGCAGTTCGGCGAGGCGCGCGACCAGGTGCTCGCGGTCGGCGGCGAGGTCGGCGGCGATCGCGCGTTCGGCCTGGACCGCGACGGCGCTGGCGCAGGCCGACGCGGCGGCCAACGCGGGTGTGCTGACGGCCCAGAGCGGTTGGACGGCGGCCAGCCGGGACAGCAGCTCCGGCGCGCCGAGCAGGTAGCCGATCCGCAGCCCGGCCAGGCCCCACGTCTTGGTGAGGCTACGCACCACGAGCAGCCCGGGCAGGTCCCGGCGTTCGGCCAGCGACTCCGGTTCGCCGGGGTGCCCTGAGGCGATGGTGGTGTCCGCGAACGCCTCGTCCACCACCAGCACCCGGCCGGGGCGGGCCAGCGCGGCCACCGCCTGGGCGGGGTGCAGCACCGAGGTCGGGTTCGTCGGGTTGCCGATCATCACGAGGTCGGCGTCTGCGGGCACCCGGGACGGGTCGAGCCGGAAGCCGTCGGCGGCGTCGAGCAGCACCCGCTCGACCGGGTGTCCGGCGGCCCGCAGCGCCGCCTCCGGCTCGGTGAACTGAGGGTGCACCACCACGGGGCGGCGCACGCCGCGCAGCGCCTGAGCGATCAGCACGAACCCCTCGGCGGCGCCGGCGGTGAGCAGCACCTCGTTCGGGTGACGGCGGTGTCGGGCGGCGACCGCCGCCCGGGCCGGCGCCGGGTCCGGATAGCGGGCCAGGTCGGTCAGGGTCGCGGCGATCGGGTCGGCCAGCCAGGCGGGCGGTCGCGCCCGACGGACGTTGACGGCGAGGTCGATCAGGCCGGCGGTCGCCTCCGCGTCGCCGTGATGGGCGAGGTCCGGCTCGACCCCGGCGGGTGGGGCGACCGCGCTCGGCTGATCAGACATGTCCGCGATCCTGCCGGGAAGGCGGCCGGTGGGACAGCCGATCTCGGCGTAAGCCACGTCACCACTCGTCGGTTTAAGAGTTCTTCTCATGTACGAATCGGAAATGTCATAACTTGACCAGGTGAGCAACCGACCCCTTGCTGCCGCTGGTCGTCTCGTCCCTCTCCTCCGCGCCGGGCTGATCGCCGGAATCGTGATCGCCGCCGTCGCCTACCCGGTCGTCGCCCTCACCGGGCTCGGCGCGAAGGCCACCGCGCACGCCGTGGACCAGAAGACCCGGGTGCTGAAGACCGCCCTGCCCGCCGAGACCTCGTACGTCTACGGCCCGGACGGCAAGACCGTGCTGACGATGTTCTACGAGGAGTACCGGCAGTACACGAAGCTGTCGGACATGTCGCCGAACATCCAGCAGGCGATCATCGCCGCCGAGGACTCCCGCTTCTACCAGCACCACGGCGTCGACCCGAAGGGCGTGGCCCGGGCCTTCGTCTCCAACGCCCGCTCCGGCGGCTCCCAGGGCGCGTCGACGCTGACCATGCAGTACGTCCGGATGGCCCTGCGGGACAGCGCGACCACGCCCAAGGAGGTCCAGGAAGCCACCCAGCAGACCAGCCTGCGCAAGGTCAAGGAGATGCGGATGGCGCTGGACCTGGAGAAGGAGGTCAGCAAGGACGAGATCATGGAGCGCTACCTGAACTCGGCGTACTTCGGGCACCGGGCGTACGGCATCTACGCCGCCAGCGAGATCTTCTTCTCCAAGACTCCGAAGGACCTCACCCCGGTCGAGGCCGCCACCCTCGCCGGACTGGTCAAGTCCCCCTCGGAGTACGACCCGGCCGACTCCGACCAGAAGGAGGCCACCGGGCGGCGCAACTACGTGCTGGACCGGATGAGCCAACTCGGCTACCTCTCCCCCGACTCGGCCACCGCCGCCAAGTCCGAACCGATCCGGCTCAAGCTGACCACCCCACCGCACGACTGCGCAGCGGTGCCGGAGAAGTACAACAGCTGGGGCTTCGCCTGCGACTACCTGAAGAACTGGTGGAGCGCCCAGCCCGCGTTCGGGGCGAACCGGCTGGAACGGATGGACAACCTGCGCCGGGGCGGCTACCGCATCGTGCTCAGCATCGACCCGAAGATCCAGGAGGCAGCGGAGAAGAACGTCGGCGCCAAGGAGGCCACCGGCAGCCCGTTCGCCAACGGGATCGTGGTCTCCGAGCCGGGCACCGGGCGGGTGAAGGCCATGGCGGTGAACCGGACGTACTCGCTGGACCTGGCCGACAACCCGCAGAGCTCCAACCCGGAGGCCGGGCCGAATGTGAAGGCCAACTATCCGAACACTGTGGCACCGCTGCTCGGCGGCGGTGACCTGGCCGGCTACCAGGCCGGATCGACGTTCAAGATGTTCCCGATGCTGGCCGCGCTCGACGCGGGCATGACCCTCTCCACCTCGTTCAACGCCCCGTACCGCTACCGCTCCGAGGTCTACGACGGCTGGGCGCCCTCCAACGCCAGCGGCGCCATGTCCGGTCAGCAGACCATGTGGTCCGGCTTCGGCAAGTCGGTGAACACGTACTTCGTCTGGCTGGAGGAGAAGGTCGGCGCGGACCGGGCGGTCCGGTTGGCCGAACAGCTCGGGCTGCGGTGGCGCACCGACGTCGACCGGGACCACGCGTCCCCGGACAAGGCGAAGAAGTGGGGTGCGTTCACCCTGGGCGTCTCCGACGCCACCCCGCTGGAGATGGCGAACGCGTACGCCGCCATCGCGGCCGACGGTCGCTACTGCGAGGCCATCCCGGTGCAAGCGATCATGAATCGGGACGGCACGCCCGCCACGTACGCCACAGCGGGCGGTCTGCACCGTGAGGTGGCCAAGCCGCGCTGCCGGCAGGTCGTGAGCGCGGACGCGGCACGGGCGGCCACCGACGCGGCCCGCTGCCCGACCGGCGACACCCCGGCGCGCGGCAGCTGCGGCGGCTGGTCCACCGCCGACAGCGTGCGGGGCACCGTCGGACGCCCGGTGGCCGGCAAGACCGGTACGACCGACAGCACCCGGTCGGCCTGGTTCGTGGGCTACACCCCGGAGTTGGCCGCCGCGAGCTTCATCTCCGACCCGGACAACCCGTTCAACGCGGTCGGCGACGGGCAGTCCCAGATCCCGATCAAGGCGGTTTCGGAGACCCTACGCGACGGTTTGAAGGGCACCCCGACCCGTCAGTTCACCCCACCGTCGGACGCCATAGTCGGCTGAGCTGCGCGCGGCTCGGCGCAGGTCCGCGCGGGTGCGCGCGGCTCAGCGCAGGTCGGCGGCGACGAACGACCACAGCTCCAGATCCACCCGGCCGCCGCTGACGAAGCCGGCGTTGCGCAGCAGCCCCTCGTAGCTGAACCCGGCCTTCTCGGCGACCCGACGCGAGGCCAGGTTGCCGGGAGCCACCCGCAGCTCGACCCGCTGGAAGCCGTGCTCCAGGATCAGCGCGATGGCCACCGCGTCGACCGCCTCGGCGGCGAAGCCGAAGCCCCGCGCGTGCGCTGCCATCGCGTAGGAGATCTCGGTGAGGCGGGCGCCCCAGTCGGTGCGCCGGGTCCACAGCGAGCCCACCACCTGGTCGTCCTCCCGCCGGAGCACCGCGTAGTGGTCACCCTCTCCGCTGTCGCGCCGCTGCCGGGCCAGATCGGTGCACCAGGCCAGCCCGTCGATCGGGCCGGAGTCGTCGGGCAGCGGCAGCCAACGCCGGGTGAGCTTGTCGGCGAAGATCTCCCCGGCCGCCGCCGCGTCGGCCGCTGTGAGCTGCCGCACCTCGGTACGCGGGGTGGAGACGGTCAGCGCCGGAAATCGGCGCACCGCCACCTGACCGATCACACCGACACCTCGCCCGACTGCGCGGGCACCACCTCGCTCGTCGGATCGGCCGCCGCCGCGGCGACCAACCGGGCCGCCGTCGCCGGATGGCTCGCCCAGTGCAGCGTGAGCTGCGAGGCGTGCACGTTGCGCCAGACGAAGCCCTCGGGCGTGCCGCCGTCCCAGCTCCAGGCCGGGCGCTGACCGGCGCGGGGGGTGAGCACCGCGCGGTGCGCCTTGTGCCCGACCAGCACCGTGCCGGTGGCGGCGACGACGCTGTCGGTCTGGGCGGTCGCCTCCCGGTAGCCGGCCACCACCCCGTCACGGCTGACGCCCACCGCGTCCAGGACGCCGCACATCGGCAACCCGTCCAGCTCCCGGGCCAGCCAGAGCAGCCCGGCGCCCTCGGCGACCACCGGACGCCCGGTCCGCGCCAACTCGGCCACCGCGATGCAGAGCCGCCGGTTGGCCGACAACTGCTCGGCGTACGCCTCGGGCAGCGCGCCGCCGACGACCAGCGCGCGGGTGCCGACCGGCAGCGCCTCGTCGCGCAGCGGGTCGACGACGACGACCTCGGCGCCGGCGGCCCGGAGCAGCTCGGTGGTCTCCGGGTGGCTGAAACTGCCGCCCGGCCCACCGGCCACCGCCACCAGTGGGCGGTTCGCCGGGGGTGTGAACGTGCCGAGGGCCTCCTCGGGGGACCACGCCGGCGCCGGCAGCGGCGGGGCGGAGCGGGCCAGCCCGAGCAGCCGTTCCAGGTCGACGGTGGCGGCGACGGCCTCGCCCAGCCGGCGGACCGCTCGGACGGCGTCGGCCGAACCCTCGACCACCGGGGCCACGCCGTGCCGCCGCGACGGCAGTACCGCCGGCAGGTCCTGTCGACGCAGCGCGCCGTAGACCGGCACCCCCACGTCGTCCAGCGCCTCGCGCAGCATCCCCTCGTGCCGCGACGACGCCACCCGGTTGAGGATCACCCCGCCGAGCCACAGCTGCTCGTCGTACGAGCGGAAACCGTGCACCAGGGCCGCCACCGACTGGCCCATCGCGGCCACGTCGACAACGAGCACCACCGGGCTGCGCAGCGCGGCGGCCGCGGCGGCGGTGGACTCCTGCTCGGGACGGCCGCCGACCGAGTCGTACAGGCCCATGCTGCCCTGCACCACGGCCAGCCCGGCACCGGCGGCACCGTGCGCCACCAGCGGGGCGAGCCGGTCGAGGCCGACCAGTCGGGGGTCGATCACCCGACCCGGCCGGCCGGAGGCGAGACCGAGGTAGGCGGCGTCGACGTGGTCCGGCCCGAGCTTGAACCCGGCGACGTCGACCCCTCGCTCGGCCAGGGCGGCTAGCAGCCCGATCGCCAGCGCGTTCTTACCGTGCCCGGAGGACGGCGCGCTGAGCACCAGGCGCGGCACGACGGTCATCATCGACTCCTCGCGAGCGGCGGCGGGTACGCGACGGGACGACCGAGGCCGATCCGTCGGCGTGACGATACCCGCCCGGCTGGAGGCGCGAGCACCGCCAACCGGGGTGCCCGGCCCGGCCCTGGCCGGACCCCCGGTCGCCGGTCCCGGCCCGTCCGGCCCGGTCCAGGTCAGTGGCGCCGGTCATACGAGTAGCCTCGGTGCCGTGTACCGGTTCCTGCTGAGCCCACGCTGGCTGGGCGCTCTCGCGCTGACCCTGGTCGCGGCCGCCGTCATGGTGTTCCTCGGCAACTGGCAGCTCGACCGCTACCGGGGGCGCACCGAGGTCAACGAGCGGATCGACGCGGGCCAGCGGATGGCTCCGGTGCCGCTCACCGACGCGCTGCGCGCCCCCGCCGGCGGCGCGGGGACGGCCGGTCCGGCCCCCGCCGAGGACAAGGTCTGGACCCGGGTCACCGTCACCGGCCGGTACGACCCCACGAACACCGTGCTGGTCCGTGGCCGCACCGTGGACAGCCGGGTCGGTTTCGAGGTGCTCACCCCGTTGGTACTCGCCGACGGCACGGCGGTGCTGGTGGACCGGGGCTGGATCCCGCCGGCACCCGGTGGGGCGACCGCCCATCCGTCGGTGCCGGCCGCGCCGACCGGCGACGTGACGGTGGTCGGCCGGGTGCACGAGACCGAGAGCGGCGCCGGCGCGGTGGCCCGACGCGACGGCCTGCTGGAGATCCGGCGGATCGGGGTGTCCCGGCTGGCCGGCGAGCTTCCCTACCCGGTCTACGGCGCGTATCTGCTGCTCGACGAGCAGACCCCGGCAGCCGATCCGGTGTTCAAGGCGGTGCCGGTGGGGCATGCCAACAACTGGCAGAACTTCGGCTACGTCGTGCAGTGGTGGCTGTTCGCGGTGATGGCGCTGTTCGGCTACGGCTGGGTGGCCCGTCGGGAGGCCCGCCGGGCCGCCGGAATCGGCACCACCCCGGCTCCGCTGGACCGGGCCGCCGAGCCGACGCCGACCGCTTCCGCCTGACCTCGCCCGGTCAGCCGGTGACGCGGCCGGCGTGGATGGCACGGACCGCGTCGATGGTGTCCGCCTCGGCGGCGGACTTGTCGTCGCGATAGCGCACCACCCGGGCGAACCGCAGTGCCATCCCACCGGGATAGCGCGAACTCGTCTGCACCCCGTCGAAGGCGATCTCCACCACCTGCTCGGGCCGGACCCGGACCACCCAGTCGCCGCGTTCCACGGCGAGGTCGAGGAACCGTTCGGTCTGCCACCGCAGCAGCTCGTCGGTGAGCCCCTTGAACGTCTTGCCGAGCATCACGAAGTCGCCGGTGTGCGCGTCACGCGCGCCCAGATGCAGGTTGGACAACCAGCCCTTGCGTCGGCCGCTGCCCCACTCGACGGCGAGCACCACCAGGTCGAGGGTGTGCCGCGGTTTCACCTTGACCCAGGCGGCACCGCGCCGGCCGGCGTCGTAGGGGGCGTCCGGTGCCTTGACCACAACGCCCTCCTGCCCGGCGTCGAGCGCGGCGGCGAACGCGGCGGCGGCCTGCTCCGGGCCGTCGACCTCCATCCGACCGACCAGCAGCGACGAATCCACCGAACCGGCGAGGGCGGCCCACCGCTCCCGGCCGGGACTGTCGATCAGATCCTGGCCGTCGAGGTGCAGCAGGTCGAAGAAGTACGGCGTGAGCACCGTGGCGCCCGTGCTGGCAGCCGCCGCGAGCACCGCCGGAGCGACAGGTGTGCGCCCGGTGGTGCTGGGGGTGGTGCGTCGGGCGGCCCGGCTCGACGTCTGCTGGAACGGCAGTGGGCGGCCGGTCTCGTCCAGGCCGATCGCCTCGCCGTCGAGGACCAACTCCCGGCCCGGCAGGGCACGGACCGCGGCGACCACCTCGGGCACCCGGGTGGTGATCTCGTCGAGGCTGCGGGTGAACACGGCGATGTCGGTGCCGGAGCGGTGCACCTGGATGCGGATGCCGTCGAGCTTGACGTCGACCACCGCCGGCGTGCCGGTCGCGGCGAGCGCCTCGTCGACCGAGGGGGCGCTCTGCGCGAGCATCGGCGCCAGCGGGCGGCCGACCTGCAGACCGAAGCCGGCCAACTCGGAGGCCCCTCCAGCCAGCGCGGCCACCGCCACCGCCCGGAGATCACCGGCGAGCAGCAGCGCCCGGCGGACCGCCGCCACCGGCACCTCGGCGGCCCGCGCCACCGCGTCCGCGAGGAGGCCGGCCTGGGCGCCCTGCCGTAGCTCGCCGCTGAACAGGCCGGTGAGCAGCCGCTGCTCGTCTGCCGTCGCCGCCGCGTAGAGGGCGCCGAGCAGCGCCCGACGCCGAGCCTGTGAGCCGGAGCCGTGCACCGCGGCGATCTGCGCGATGGCCGCGTCCACGCCGGCCACCGTCAACGTCGGCTCGGCGGCCGGCGGCGGCAGGTCACGCAGACTCGCGTAGCCGACGCCGGTCTGTCGTTGGCGCAGCTCACCGGCGAGATAGCCGGCCCCGGGCTCGACCTCGTCGGGGTCGAGCCGGCGCAGCGCGTCAGCGAGCAGCTCCACCTTGGCCCGTCGGCCGCTGGTGGCGCCGACGGCGGCGGAGGTGGCTGCCAGATCGAGGAACCGCACGCAGCTCATCCTGCCAGTCACCTCCGACACCGCCCGGGCATTGCCGTGCCCGGGCGGTGTCGGCAGGGTGCCGCCCACTCACTGGACGACGGATCAGGGCCTGGGCGTGTGTCAAAGTCCTCGGTCGAGCCGAGGCGGAGTCCAGGCGGCGATCCGGCAAGGCGGAGATTGGCTCGGATACCGGTGTTGTATCCGAGCCAATCTCCAACGCGGCCGGTCGTCGTCTGGGCCCGCCGCAGGCCGGCCAGGGGCTTTGACACACGCCCTAAGCGGAGACGGGTTCCTCGATGCGCAACCCCCGGGCGCGGACCTCGCCGGCGACCCGGGAGAGCACCGAGTCGAGGGCGACCAGTGCGGCGGAGAGCTCACCGAGCTGTTCGTTGAGCGTGTCCTCGGACCACGCGGAGACATCGACATCTCCCAGCGCGCTGACAGCGGCCCCCAACCGGGCCATCACCTCGTTCGTACTCATGTACGAAAGGCTATAACAGCTGACCATCCGACACGCCGTAAACTCCCAGATCAGGCCCAAAGTTGCCGTTCTGACACCTAACTGCTCACCGCCGCCACGTTGCGCAGGAGCAGTGCCTCGGCCAGGCAGACCCGGGCGAACTCACCCAGGTGCAGACTCTCGTTCGGCCCGTGCGCACGGGCGTGTGGGTCCTCCACGCCGGTCACCAGGATCGCCGCCTTCGGGAACATCTCCTGGAAGGTGGCGATGAACGGGATCGAGCCGCCGACGCCGATGTCCACCGGGTCGGTGCCGTCCCAGGCGGTCCGGAAGGCCGAACGGGCGGCGTCGAACATCGGCCCGGACGCGTCGATCACGCACGGGTCACCGTCGTGTTCGAAGGTGACGGTCACCTGCGCACCCCACGGTGCGTGCTGCTCCAGGTGCGCGCGCACCGCCGCGTACGCCCGCTTGGGGTCGTCGCCCGGGGCGAGGCGGATGTTGAGCTTCGCCTTCGCGGCCGGGACCAGGGCGTTCGGCGCCTCGCCGGTGGACGGCGCGTCGACACCGAGAATGGCCAGCGCGGGCTTGGTCCAGAGCCGGTCGGTGATCCGGCCGGTGCCGATGAACTGCACGCCGTCGGCGAGCCCGGCCTCGGCCCGGACCCGGTCCTCCGGGTAGTCGACGGTGGCACCCTCCCGGCCGACCAGGCCGTCCACAGCCACGTCACCGGCGTCGTCGTGCAGCGTCGCCAACAGCCGGACCAGCGCGGTGAGCGCGTCCGGCACGGCACCGCCGAACATGCCGCTGTGCACCGCGTGGTCCAGCGTGCGCACCTCGACGAAGCAGTTGACGATGCCCCGCAGCGAGGTGGTCAACGCCGGTACGCCGATGTCCCAGTTACCGGAGTCGGCGATCACGATGACGTCCGAGGCGATCTCGTCGCGGTGCTCGGCCAGCAGTTGCTCCAGCGAGTCGGAGCCGTACTCCTCCTCGCCCTCGATGAAGAGGACCACGCCGACCGGCAGCGCGTCACCGTACGCGCGCAGCGCCGCCACGTGCGCCATGATGCCGGCCTTGTCGTCGGCCGCGCCCCGGGCGTAGAGCCGGCCGTCCCGTTCCACCGGCTCGAACGGGTCGGACTCCCACAGCGACCGGTCGCCGACCGGCTGGACGTCGTGGTGGGCGTAGAGCAGCACGGTGGGCGCGCCGGGCGGGGCGGCCCGACGGCCGATCACCGCCGGCTGGCCGCCGGATCGCACGATGTCGACGTCCAGGCCACAGCCGCGCAGCAGCTCGGCGACCGCCTCGGCGGAACGTTCCACGTGTGAGTGGTCGAAGCCCTCGAAGGCGATGCCGGGAATGCGGACGAGTCGTTCCAGGTCGGCCCGGACGCCGGGCATCTCCCGCTCGACGGCGGCCCGTACCTCGGACTCGGTCATGATCGGTGAGGTCATGACCGGCATCGTATGCCGGCCTTACCGGGGTGTGCCGGCGGAGCCCGTACCGTCACCGCTGTCCGCGGTGCCGGCGCCGGCCCGCGCGCCCGGGGCGGCCCGCCCGGCGCGGTGTGCGCGGCCCGCCGCCTCGGTGGCGGCATCCATCCAGGAACGGGCCCGACCGGCGGTGCCGCCCACCCACTCGCCGACGTCGCTCGCTCCGTCGCCGAGCCGGCGCAGCAACCCGACCAGTGGGTCGGTCGACCGGCTGAACTCCTCCCGGTACGACTCGGCAGCCGCCTTGATCTCCTCCGACACGCTCGTCGAGCTGTCGTCCTCGCGGCGCGGATAGTCCCCCGCCAGCACCCGCCCGTACGCCCCGGAGTCGATCCACTGGCGCAGCGACGCCGCCCGCGCCACCGGCACCGGGTGGGTGCTCCACGCCGTCATCCGGATCTTGTGCAGGCTGTCGCGCAGGTCGCCGCCACCGGCGTACTCGGCGGCCTGCTCCAGGAAGGCCGTGGTGTCGACCTGGGACAGGTCACCGCCGCCGGCGAGCTTCATCAGAAACCGCAGCGCGGCGGCCGGGTCCTGCCCGGCGAGCAGGCCGGCCCGGTCGGCGGAGAGCTCAGCCTTGCGCCACCACTCCAGCATCGCCGCGATGATGGCGCGCAGCGCGATCGCGCCGACCGGCAACCAGCTCAGGTTGGCCGCCCACCGGGTGAGGATCATAAGCATGGTCTTGTAGACCGCGTGCCCGCTGCCCACGTGGCCCAACTCGTGGCCGAGCAGGCAGCGCAGTTCGTCCTCGTCGAACTGCTGCACGCAGGCGGAGTTCAGCACGATGAACGGCCGCTCCAGCCCCACCGCCTCGGCGCCCAACCAGGGCGACTGGGTCACGTACAGCTCGGGCAGTTCGGCCACGTCGAGCGCCGCAGCGGCCTCGGTGTAGCGCGATCCGACGCCGAGCTGGCGCGTCCGCTGCCGTCATGGTGGCTCCCCGTTCGCCGTAGCTCTCCGCATCGTGCCGCAGACCGTGGCCCACGTCCATGCCCGCTCATCGCAGCCGCACGTAGTACCGGTCCGCGTCGTACGGCAGTGTCGGCGCGCCGTCCACCACCAGGTCGGCGTGGGTCGCGGTCTCGTCGACGGCGAAGTGCGCCCGCTCCCCGTCATGCCAGCGGCGCAGCTCGGGCAGGATCTCCGGCCCGTCCCGGGCGACCGCGCGAGCCACCCGCAGCGACGCGGGCGCGGTGACGAACACGGCCAGCGTCAGCTCCGGCCGGACGACCGCCCGAGCGGCGCTGACCCCCTCGACCACCAGCACCGGAGCCACCGGAACCGGAACCGGCCGGGGCAGGAAACACCGCCGGACCCAGCTGTACCGCCGGTAGGCACCCGGCTCACCGACACGCAGCGGGGCGAGCACCCCCTCGTCGAGCCGGGGCCAGAAGGTGACCTGGTCGTCCCACCCGTCGAGCAGGTCGTCGGTGTGCACCACCGGCGGTCGGCCGCCGAGCGGCCCCGCCAGGGCGTCCGCGAGCTGCGCGGCGAACCGGCTCTTACCCGCGCCACTCGGCCCGTCGACCGCGACCAGCCGGGTCCGCCCCAACCGTGCCGGGCCCGCGAGCACCCGACGAGCCAGTTCGGCGTACGCCTCGACAACCGCGACTGTCGGTCCGCCGGTTCCCGGGGTCAGCGCAGCCTCCGAGTGCAGCGCGGCTTGGCCAGGCGCGACCTGGCGTGGCCCGACCTGGCGTGGCGCATGACCCGAAGTATGCCGCGACGGCCGCTGACCACGGTGATCGCTCGGGTTCATTGAAGGCGCGGTATCCCTGTCGACCGGACACCGCGACTTCCTTGAAGCCGTGTCGATCATGCCGGGTGGGACGGCATGGGGGCCACTGTGACACGTCCGGCTGACCGCCCCGGTCGGCCACCGTCACGTCCGGGGGAATTGGGGCGGCGACGGGTGACGGGCGGCCCGTTCGCCGCCCGGGGTGCCACCAAATCGGCATGATCGGGTGGTGCTCCGAGACGTGATGAGCCCCGGTATAGACGCCCTGCTCGAACAGGCCCGTGCCGGGCTGCACCGACTGACTCCGCAGCAGACCGTCGAGGCGGTCCGCGGCGGCGCGTTGCTGGTCGACACCCGTACCGAACTGCAGCGCCGCGAACAGGGCGACCTGCCGGGCGCGGTCGTCGTCGACCGGACCGTACTGGAGTGGCGCCTCGATCCGGCCAGTGCCTGGCGGATCCCGGAAGCCACCGGGTACGACCGGGAGATCATCCTGGTGTGCCGACAGGGTTACAGCTCAAGCCTGGCCGCCGCCAGCCTGCAGACCCTCGGGCTGCGCCGGGCCACCGACATGATCGGCGGCGTGGACGCCTGGCTCGCCGCCGGCCTGCCCACCACCGACCGTCCCGCCGACATCCGCCCCTGACTCCTCCGACCCCGCCCCTCAGGTTCCGTTGCGGGCGGTCGGTCCGCGCACGATCGTGCTCGATCCGGGAAACGGGCCCCTCCTCGGGTGGACGTGGGCCCCCACGACGAGGATCGGGCACGACCACCCTCCACAGGGGACGGTGCACCGGTCAGGAGGGTGGAGGGCCGGGTGGGATGAAGGGCAGGTCGGCGGGTGGGCCGGCTTCGATGAGACGCCAGAGGGCATCGGTGTCCAGGTGTTCCTCGACCAGGTCGCCGAGCAGGTCGAGCGAGTTTTCCCGGGCGGCGGCGAAGCTGGTGGCCGGTGCGACCTGGAACCCGCTGCGACCGGCCAGGCGAGCCGCCTCGGTGAGGAACCACCTTCGGAACTCGTCGGACTCGAACGCCCCGTGCCAGTGCGTGCCGTGCACCACGCCGAGCACGGCACCCTCTCCGACGCCGTCGTCGCTGGTCAGCAACGGGGTCAGGCTCGGGTCGGCCTGTGAGACGTACCCGTGGTGGATCTCGTAGCCCCGCACCGGAAGGCCACCGGGGCCGGTGCCCACCGACTGCCGGACGGTCTTACGCGGGTCGAAGGTGATGTCGATGGGCAGCAGACCGAGCCCCGGCACGCTGCCCTGCCGGCTCTCCACCGGATCGTGGATGGCACGGCCGAGCATCTGGAAGCCCCCGCAGAGGCCGAGCAGCGGCTTACCGGCCGCCACATGGGTGGCCACCGCGTCGGCGAGACCGGTCTCGCGCAGCCACCTGAGGTCGGCGACGGTGGACTTGGAGCCGGGTAGGACGACCAGGTCGGCGGCGGCCAGGTCGGCCGGTTCGATGGTGAGGCGCACCCGGACGCCCGGCTCGGTGGCGAGCGCCTCCACGTCGGTGGCGTTGCTGATCCGGGGTAGGCGGACGACGGCCACGTCCAGCCATTCCCTGCCGTGCGGGGCGGCGGGTCGACCGAGCACCCGACCGTAGGCGAGTGAGTCCTCCGCGTCGAGCCACAGGTCCAGTGACCAGGGCAGCACCCCGTACGTGGGGCGGCCGGTGACCTGACGCAACATGTCCAGACCCGGCTGGAGCAGCCCGAGGTCGCCCCGGAACTTGTTGATCACGAATCCGGCGATCAGCGCCTGGTCGGCCGGGTCGAGCAGGGCCACGGTGCCGAACATCGAGGCGAAGACACCGCCCCGGTCGATGTCGCCGACGACGATGGTGGGCAGGTTGGCGTGCCGGGCCAGCCCCATGTTGACGTAGTCACCGGCCCGCAGGTTGATCTCCGCAGGGCTGCCGGCGCCCTCGCAGATCACCACGTCGTACGTCTCGCGCAGCTCGGCCAGCGCGGCGTACGCGGTCTCGGCGAGCCGGGGACGCAACTGCCGGAAGGTGCCCGCGGTGATCGTGTCGACCGCCTCGCCCAGCAGCACCACCTGACTGGCCAGGTCGCTGCCCGGCTTGAGCAGCACCGGGTTGAACCGCAGGTCGGGTGCGAGCCCGCACGCCGCAGCCTGCATGGCCTGAGCGCGCCCGATCTCGCCGCCGCGCCCGTCCGTCCCGACGACCACCGCCGAGTTGTTCGACATGTTCTGCGCCTTGTACGGCGCCACCTTCACGCCCTGCCGGTGCAGCCAACGGCAGATGCCGGCGGTGAGCACGCTCTTGCCGGCGTCGGACGTCGTGCCGGCCACCAGCAGCCCGCCGCTCACCGCCCACTCCCCCGCCGACCCACGGCGCCGATCAGTGCACGCCTGCTCACCGCGCCAACCAGCCGGCCGAACGTCACCGGGTACGCGGCGGCCAACCCGACGGCGGCCAGCCCCACCGCGCCGGAGATCCGGGCGGCCCGCTTCAGGTGCCGCGCCTCCGGGCGGGGACCGTCGCCGAGGAACGGCCGCACCTCGGAGCGCCCAAAGTAGACGTTGCGACCACCGAGGCGGACCCCGAGCGCGCCCGCCATCGCCGCCTCGCACTGACCGGCGTTGGGGCTCGGGTGGTCGTTGCGGTCCCGCCGCCACACCTGCCAGGCGCGCTGCCGGTCCCCGTGCGCGACCGGCGCGACGGCGATGGTGAGCAGCCCGGTCAGCCGGGACGGCAGGAGGTTGAGCGCGTCGTCCAGCCGAGCGGCCGGCGTGCCGAACCGCGCGTAGCGCGTCGACCGGTGCCCGACCATCGCATCGAGGGTGTTCGCCGCGCGGTAGCCCAGCAGCCCGGGCAGGCCAGCGACCGCACCCCAGAGCAGCGGAGCGACCACCGCGTCGGAGGTGTTCTCCGCGACCGACTCGACCGTGGCACGGGCCAGCTCCGACTCGCCCAGCGTCGACGGGTCCCGCCCGCAGAGGTGACCGAGACGTCCCCGGGCAGCGGGCAGGTCACCGTCACGCAGCGTACGACCCATGACGGTCGCCTCGTGCCGTAGCGTGCGACCGCCCAGCACGGTCCAGGTGCCGGCCGCCACCAGCACCGTCCGGATCACCGGCCGGTGGCGGGTAGCCGCCGCGGCGACCGCCCCGAGCAACACCGGCCCGCCCACGGCCAGCACGGTGAATGCCGTACCCGCCGTTCGGTCCGGGCGGTAGAGGTGGCGCTCCAGCGCGCCCGCTGCCTGCCCGAAGCCGGCCACCGGGTGCCACCGGCGGGGGTCACCGAGCACCCTGTCCAGCGCGTACCCGGCCAGCAGCCCCACCGCGTTCGCCATCGGCGCTGTCCGTCGCACCCGCACCACCTCCGGCCGGCCAGCCTAGACGAGCATCCCGTGAACCAGCCCAACCCACGGTGCCGCCCCGGCAACGAGAACCCGTGGAGTGACAGGCCGGCAAACCCGCCGACGTCCTGTCACCCGGGGTGACGACGCTGGTCGCGCCGCCACCCCGCCCCCGTCGTGCCGCTCAACCGCGACGGCCGAGCCGACCGGTCAGGCTGGCTGCGGAATCCGGCCCCGACCACGCCGCCCTCGACCGGGCTGCGCCGGCTCCGGCTGCCCCTCATCGGGCACCGACCCCAACTCGATGTCCAGGTCACCGTCGGCGTTGTCGTCGTCCGCATCGGGCGACGGGGCGAGCTCGTCGTCGAGCGCCGGCGCAGCGTCTGCCGGCCCGCCCGGTCCGCCGCCCGCAAGCGCTCCGCCGTCACCGAAGACGCCGCCGCTCGGGGGGCTGTCGTCGTCCGCCGGGACGTTGCCGAACGGGCTGGTTCGCAGCTCCGCGTAGTCGGGCAGCTCGAAGTCGTCGTCCAGCGGACTGTCGTCGGGCAGCGCTGGCGCCTGCCCGGCCGGCACCGGCTCGGTGGGCTCGCCGTGCACCCGGCTCTCGGCCTCCGCATCCTCCACGGTGCTGGTCGCCATGCTCGGCCGGTTGCGCAGGAAACGGGCGCGCCCCCGGGACAGGTCATGGCCGACGGCCACGGCCTCCAACTCGTAGAGCGTGCGGTGGTTACCGCCGTCGTCGGTCCAGTCGCGGGTGTAGAGCCGCCCGCAGACCACCACCGGATCGCCGACCATGACGGAGGCCGCCACCCCCTCTGCGAGCTTGCGCCAGCAGTTGACGCGGACGCGGAGCGAATTGCCGTCAACCCACCGGCCGCTGTCCCGGTCGAGTCGGCGGGCGGTGGAGGCGACCTTGAAGTTGGCCACCAGGGTGTTGCTCTGGGTCGTACGCCGCCACTCGGGCGTAGTCAGCACATTGCCGACGACCGTGGCGGACGCCTAAGGCTTATTACCCGGCGTCCGCCACACCTTCCTACTGCTGGTCCGCCCTGGGAGCGAGGCGCATGTTGATGCGTCGCACGGCAGCGGCCGTGGCGGGGTCCATGCCGGTCGGGAGCGGGACGGTGTCGCCGCCCCCTCCGACAGCGACGGCGGCGATGGTTCGGTAGGTCTGGCCGGTGGGCCGGTTGCGGTGCGGCAGGTACGACACCGACGGCGGGGCATCACGAATGGCTTTCTCGATCCGTTCGGTGTGCTCGTCGAGCCGCCGGTCGATGTACCTCTGGAGCCGGATTTCGCTGGTCCGGGCGAGCCACGCACTGAAGGCGACGATTGACACGCAGACCGCGAGCGCGTAGGCACCGCGGTTGACGTCAATGGGTGTGGTGCTGTCGAAGACGTAGGCCGAGGCGGCGGCGGCGAAGCTGCCGGCGGACAGGGCGAGGAGGCCAAGGCAGGGCAGGCTGCTGGCGTCGGCGGACGGTTCGCTCTGTCGAGTGGCCATACCTTCGGTGGTGCGCATTCTGATCAGCTCCGATCGGGTGGCACTGGGACGGGGTGTGATCGGAGGTCGGAGTCGCGGTACCGGCCTCCCGTGCCGTTGCCCGCTGTCGCGCTGCGGGCGGGGCGGGGCTCAGGCGGGTCCGGGCTCGATGTGCTCGCTACGGCCAGCGGGGATGTCACCGCGGGCACGCAGATGCTGGAGCCGGTGCAGCACGGGTGCGCTGTAGGCGCCGCCGACGGTGAGGGCGACCAGTTCCTGGCCGGTGGGCGGTGGCGGCTTGACGCTGCCGGCGGTGACGGCTTGGCCGTCGGGCCCTGCTGGGGTGGGGCACGGCTTCGCGGGGTGGCTGCTGGCGGTGGGTAGCCCGGTGCGCCGGTCGGTGATGGTGCGGACGACACCGCGGCCGTGGTCGGGTGCGGTGTTGTCGTCGCGGTCGCTGGTGCACTGCGGTTCGCGGTCGTCCGGGGTGTCCCCGGCCCGGGTGGGGGCCGGGCCGGGGAGCATGGTGCCGGTGGCGGCGACGGGCCCGATGACCGGTAGCTCAACCACCTCGACGACCTCGACCACCGGTGCCGGGGCCGGCTGCTGCTCGGCCGGCGGGTCGGTGGTGGTCGGGGTGTCGACCGGGGCGGGCTCGGTGGGTTGTGTCGGCTCGGTGGGCGCCGGGGTGACGACCGGTGCCGGTGTCGGTTCGGTCGGGGCCGGGACGACGACGGGTGTGGGTTCCGGCGTGGGGGTGGTGGGCGCCTCGACCGGTGGGGCGTCTGCGGGTACCTCGACCGGGGCGTCGGTGACCGGGGTGGTGGGCTCGTCCGGTGCGGGCTCGGGCTCCTCGACGGGTTCGGATTCTTGCTCAGGCTCGGCGGGCGCCTCGGGCTCCGGGTCGGCTGGCGCTTCCTCGGCCGGCGCCTCGTCGGGTTCCTTCGTCGGCTCCGGTTCGGCGGTCGGCTCGGTCGTCGGCTCCGGCTCGGGCAGCACCTCGTCGACGACTTCGCTCACGACGGTGTCCAGCGGCCCCCCCGGCTGCTGGCTGTCGTCGGCGTAGGCGGGCGCGGCGAAGGCGATGGCCCCGGCGACGCCGCACGCCGCACCGAGGATGAGACGTCGGATGGTGCTGGTCTTCATGGCTTCACCGCCCCCCGGGGTGTTGCGCCGCGTCCGATCGATGGGACTAAATCGCTGCTGTTGCTTCCTGGGTGAAAGGTCACACCAGTGTTGTCTCGATCACCGTGAGCTGCCATCCTGCCCGCGGTGGATGCGCGGCGCGACCTGTGTCGGCGATCTTCGTCCGTTCGGCTCGGCGGGAATCCCGCGTAGTTCCTGTCCGGCCGTCCGCTTCATCCACACTGGGAGCGCTTCTATCCGTGCAACTTGCGTTCAGCATCCGTAACTTCGGGTCGATCAGACACGGCCACGCAGCTCCCATGGCCTGCGTCCCACGCTACCAAGATCGCCCGCCGGCCTAGCTGAACGTGAAGCGTGTCCGGTCCGCCGCGTACTTCCCGCGCTCCCGGCCACCGACCACCACCACGACGATCGGCACCACGACCCCCGGCTCGATGCCCAGCTCGGTGCGTTCGGCGTCGGTGGGCATTCGGGCGATGAACTCGGCGCCGCGCGGCACGCTGACCTTCGTGCGGTCCCGCTCTTCGACCACCCAAGCAGGGTATCCGCGCACGGTGCCGATCAGGCCCTCAACCTTGAGGACGTCCATCGACCGCTGGATCGTGTCGGTGCCCACGCCGTACTCCTGGGCGAGGTGTCGAACGGACGGCAGGTCGTCGCCCGGCCTGAGCTGCCCCGACTGGATGCGCTCGCGCAACTCGTCGGCGATCTGTCGGTACACCGCTCGCTCGGCGGCGTGGTTGATCACGCTGGAGCACGCTACGGATCGACACCAACATGTACGGACATGGCCCTTAGGCCCAAAGGCCCAAGACGAAACCCCCGACCATCTGGCCGAGGGCTTGATGCGGGGGCGGCGCGATGGTCAGCGGCGCCCCCGCATCAGGTTCAGCAAGCGACGGCCGGGACGATGGCGCTTCCCGCTGCTCTCACATGTACGGCAGTCGCGCCAGTGCTGGCCATCAGGCGACATGTGGATTCCGCCGCCCTTGCAGCGGTCGCACCGGGCGTTCGGCCAGATCAGGCACTCCAGCAGGTACAGCCCGGCGAGTCCGAGAATGACCAGCACCACCGTGGTGGTGCCGGGTGGCAGGGAGCCGAGCGACAGGACGGGCACAGGGGACCTCCAAGCGGGTCTTTTCAGGGGGTTGGTCGGGTCAGGCCGGAAACCCCTCTACGGGGGCCTACAGCCCAGGTCAGAGCGCCCTACCCCTCTACCTACGCCGGTAGAGGGCCGGTCTACTTCCGGCCCGGTTCGGCCCTTCAGTAGAGGGAGGGCCGAACCGGGTCAAAACAGCCACCTGGTAGAGGGGTGGGGTCTACGGACGACTGAGAAAGTCCACCGGCAGCGCGCCGAGCAGGTCCGACTTGTACCAGCCGTTCCGGTTGGTGTTGCCGATCTTCACCTGGGTGGTGGACCGCTTCACTCCCGCCGCCGCCAGCTCGGCCGCCATCTGGTCCGGCGTGTACGAGCCGTAGGTTCCCTCGTCCACGTTGACCAGCCCGGCCAGGACGTCGCTGGTGTGCATCCGGTCGCTGTGCCGCATCACGTCCAGGACGTCGGCGAGTATCTGCGGCACCCGGTACCCGGCGTCGTCGGCGGCCTCCAGCACGTCCGAAGCAGCGTCGCCTTCCAAGGTGCCGGCAGCCTGCCGCAGCTCACGCCCCTTCTGGCCGATCGCCAGGAATGCCGGCATGTCCATGTAGTCACAGCGCACCGTCACGTACGATCCCGGGCCAGTGAGCAGCACCCCGACGCCTTTGTGGTACTCCTCCAGCACCGACGCGTCGGCGCCCATCGCGGCCTTGCCCTTGCCCAGCACCATGTCTGAGCTGGGCTTATCCGTGACCTGGGTGCAGAACCGGTAGTCGATGACCTCCCGCAGCTTCGTCGGTACCGACTCCGCGTCGGGCCGCTGGCTGGCAAAGTTGGGGATGTAGCCAGCGGCCCGACCGCGCCGCACGATCCGCGCCATGCGGTTGACGGCTTCCTCCCGGTCCTCCTTGTCCATCGCGGTGAGGAACTCCTGCAACTCGTCGATGGTCACCATGGTCACCGGCAGCTTGTACTTCTGGCTGATGTACGGGGTGAGCTTCCCGTCGGGGCAGATGTTCGGCGGCAAGCTGCCGAGCAGGGCGAATCGGCGCTCCATGTCGGCGAGGATCTCCGCCAGCATGTCGAGGAACGCCTCCAGCGCGTCGGGCTCGGCCCCGAGGACCAGGCGATACGCGACGGCCCGCATCGCCCGCCAGTCCGCGCCACCCTTGCCGTCGGCCAGGAAGTGCCGCACGTGCGGGTCGAGCACCCCCGCTGCGCTGGGCAGGCGTTGCGCCGAACTCTTGCCCCGGCCGGGCAGGCCGCCGAAGAACAGCGAGTGCTCCAGCAGCGACAACTCGATGCGCTCGCCGCGGGCGTCCCCGCCGAACGGAATCGGGTCCCAGATGCTCCACTGATCGGCCTTGACCAGCGGAGACGGGGTGTTCGGACCGATGTACGGGTCGTCGTCAGCGACCCACAGCTTGATCCGCGCCGCGTGTCCGCCGGCGTTGGCGCGCACCCGACCCATGAGTACCTGGATTTCGTCGACGCCCAGCTCAGCGGCGAGAACGTCCCGCTTGGCGATGGCGTCGGCGGCGGTCTTGCCGCCACCGCGGGGCATGTCGACCACGGCAGCCCAGCCGCGCCCGTCGCGCATGATCGGGGCGACGCGCCGCAACTCCACCTCGCCCTTGAGCAGGCCGGCGGCGCGGAACGCCTCGGTGAGGATCTGCATGTTCAGGTCTTGGGTGGCGTCGGGGTGCGGCGAGTCGAGGATCGGAGCCTCGGCCTTCCCCTTCCACCCGGCTGCCGTTGCCGCGGCGGTCAGGGCCACGCCGAGCCCGTACAGCACTTCCGGGCCGACGATGGCGGTGACGGTGGTGAGAGCGACGGCACTGCCGGCGCTGCTGTATCCGAGCCGCTTGACGCGCCGCAGCGCCACCTTGCCCCGCTCCAGCGTGTTGTCGCGCACGTCGGTCCACTGGCTGCGCAAGGTGGCGTCCTCGATGACTTTTGCGTACTCGCTCGCGGTGATCCACCGGCCGAACCGGTACGCGCCGCGCCCGGCCCCGCGCACGGTGCGGACCGCGATCCGGACGCCGTACTTGGGTGAGCGCCAGAGGTGCCAGCGGGAGCGGTACGAGACGCGGCGGCCGACCGCACGGACCTGCCCGGCGAGCGCGGTGCGGGACTTGGCCCAGTCGGGCAGCACCGGCCCCCACTCGCCGTCGGGCGTCTGCGCGTAGACGTCGCCCTCCAGGGCGTCGGCCGCCCGGCTTACCTGCTTCGGCGCGGTGGGCGCTGCATCGATGGCTGGCTGGCGGGGGAAGGGGAGCACCTCCCCGAGACGAGCTGCGGTGTCGGTCATGGTCGTTGCTCCTTGTTCAGTTGCTGAGGTTGTGGCCGTTGACGGAGGCGGTCTGCTTCGGGAGGTGCCGGCTGATGGTGTCCGCAGAAAGGTTCAACTTCTTCGCCATCTCGGCGACCGTCAGGCCGGGGTTCTTGGCCGCAAAATTCGCGACCTTTTGCGCCGACGACGGACGGCCCCGGCTGCCCGCAGAAGTCGACGTTTTTGCGGTCGGCTCGGCGGGTCGGCGGGCCGGCTTCGGCTCGGGCAAATTGACGATGATTTGCGGCTGCGGCCGTCCCATCCGGCGGGGCCGGCGGGTGACGTTCGGACGCCACCTCGGGCGGTGCGCTGCCGGCACCTCGGCGGTCGGCGTCGGCTCGGTGATGGCGTCAACGATGACCGCCAGGTCGTCAGCCGGCGGCTCAGGTGCTGGGGCAATGGCGGTCTTCTCCGCCTCCCGGTCGACCGCCTTCTCGTGCCGGCGCAACTGCCGCTCAGCCTTCCGAGCCCGCCGCTCTTCGTTGTAGCCCTCCCACGCGGCGCGCGGGTCACGCTCCCCGTGGTCGATGCTCCACCGCTTCGCCTGCCACGACCGCCACGGGAACGCCCGGCGCCGCTGCGGGGAGAACTCCACCCCACCCTCGTCGATCAGGTTGGCGTCCTCGGCCAGCAGCTGCACGTGCTGGGCGCGTCGGGTGTGCAGCCCCCACAGCCACGGGCTGAGCAGGGACAACAACGCGAACGCCACGGCGGCGGCGGTCGGCTGCATGCCGTCGGCGAAGTGCGCGTAGTTGATCGCACCCACCACGGCGGCGATGCCCCACGACGCCCGCCGCAGCGACGCCGCAGTGGCGTGTGCCCGCAGCATCAACGCGTCATGCGCGTGCCACTGCACGTACACGGCGATGGACTCCAAGGCGGCGGAGAACGCCACCGCGAACGCGACCTTCGACGGGGTGTTCCAGTAGGCGGGGGCGATCTCTTCGAAGGCGTACGCGGCCTGGGCGTAGGCGGCGCCACCGTTGATGAGCAGCAGCGGCAACACGGGCCGCAGCTTCGCCATGAACTCGGCGCGGGCCTTGCGGTTGCGGTCACGCCGCTCGGCCTTCTCCGCGCGCAGGATGGTGTCGCGGCGCCGCTTCTCCTGCTCGTCGGCAATGGCCTGCCGGCGGGTGAACTCGGCGTGCGCTTCCTGCTGCTCGCGGGCGAGCTGCGCCTCTAGTCGGGTGCGCTCCAGGTCGAACCGGGCCTGCTCGCGCTGGGCCGCGGCCCTGGCGGCTTCGAGCTCCGGGTCGACGGGGGCGCGTCGGAACGTGATCACGCGTTGGCCTCCTGCTTCAGGCTCAGGTCGGCGAGGGTGGGGGCGGTTGTGGTGGCGGTGACCGCGGCGGGCTGCTGACGCTCCAGCAGCACGGGCAGGGTCACGTACCAGCGGTACACGGCCTTGGCGCGGCGCCGGGCCAGCCGGTACACGCGGGGGCTGGCCCACACGGTGATGGCGAGCAGGACCACGAAGAGAGCGCGGGCGGCCTGGGCGAGCTTCTTGAGCAGCCACCAGACGAGCTGGGCGCCGCCGACGAGGATGAGTTCCAGCCAGCCGCCAGCGACTCGGTTGCACCCGCACTTGCCGTTGATGGCACACATCAGCGGACCGCCTTCGTGCACACCTTGACGTGCTCGATGATCGCCTCAGCGACGTCGGCGGGCGTGATGCCGTTGGGGACGATGATCAGCCGGCACTTCTTGCAGGTCAGCAGGGTCATCGCGCCAGCTCCTTGCGCTGCGGCGCGGACACGGCGCGACGCTGGACGGGCGGTACGGGGGCCGGCTCGGCGGGGCCGAACTCGTCGAGCAGGATCGCGACCCCGGCGACGACCGTGGCGAGCATCGGCACACCCCCGACAGCGACCAGCACCATGGGCGGCTGCCCGTCGACAGCGGCGTACAGGGCGATCTCCCACGCGGCGGTGAACGGCATCGGGGCGAAGATCGCGGTGCAGATCCGGGCGCTGAGCGTGTTCATCGCGCACCCCCGGCCTGAGCTGCGGTGACGCACATGCCGGCCGCGCCGATGTCGCACGGCTCGTGGGTGTGGTTGTAGCCGACGGCGAACGCCATGAACGCGGCACCGACGAGCAGGGTGCGGGAGATCCAACGCGGGACGGCCATCACTTCACCGTCACGGTGGTGTAGTAGATGGCCCGGTCAGCTCCGGTGAGCTGGTAGACGTCGCCGTGGTCGCCGTCCTGGGCGGCGACGATGCGCAGCGCCTCGTCGTCCACGTCGGCCTCGGTGGCGTTGAAGATGACGCTGTCGGTCTCGGTCTCGCGGACGAAGATGTCGAGCCGCCACACTTCGGTGGGCTGCGCGGGCGGGCCCGCGTCGGGGATCATGCTCATGGGTCAGGACTCCGTTTCCTGATCAAGGCCCTCGGTGTGCGGTGGAGTCGCGTACCGGGGGCCGCCTACGTTGTGGTCAGCGGTACGGGCGGAAGACGCAGCACCGCGCGCAGTGCGTGCCGCCCTGGTGCCGTGACGCCACCGCCAGAAGTGCCAGCAGGTCCTCACCGTTGCGCCTCCTCTTGTCGTGGTCGCCTGCTTGGCGTCCTCCGCTGGCCGCCCGGACCGGTGTGGGCCGGGCGGCGTACGCAGGTCGTCAGCGGCGCGGCGGGTTCTGGCGGAGGTCCATGTCCGCGCTGTACCGCCTGTCCTGCGCCTTGCGGATGTCGGCCATCGCCCGCTCGGTGGCGGCGCTGCCCTTGCCGTCGGTGCTGTACGTCCCGCTCGTGTCCTTCTTGCCCATGGCTGGGTTCCCTTCAGGTCAGACGGAGATGATGAGGGCGGCCACGAACAGCCACCCGACGTGCCAGGACTGGTCGAGGGCGTACAAGCCGCCGCCCCTCTCCAGCCAGGCCGGGTTCTTGCGGAGCCGGTCGGCCATCCACCGCAGCGGGGTGCGCCGGTCGGCGATGTAGTGGGTGATCGCGCTGACCGCCAGACCGGCGACCAACGGCAGCGGGTTGGGCTGCCATCCGGTGACTAGGGCCGCCGCCAGGATCGCCACCGCCGCCGTGGCGGTGTAGGTGGCGACGTGCTTGGTGCACGCCCACCGCCCCGACCAGCCGTCCTCGTGCTTGTGGTCGGCCTGGTGCTGGGTCTGCACCCAGTGGTCGGCGACCTGGTGTGCGGCGTAGAGGGCGACGAAGGCGGTGGCGAGCGTGGCGGACATGTCACTCCTTCCCGGGCTGGAAGTTCGGTGGTCGCGTGGTCAGCGCCGGTACCAGGGGATGTTCTTCTCGGCGGCGATGACGCGGTCGTTCGCGTCGAGGAAGGCGTCGGTCTCCGCGCGGTCCCGGCGGCTGATGCGCTCCAGCTCGGCGCGGGCGTCCTTGTGCTCCTTGATCGCTGCGGCCTTCTGCGGGTCCTTGCTGCCGAACATGCCCATCTCGTTCCTCCTGAGGTTCGCTTGCATGTTTGTGTGTCTGGTGAGACGCTAACCCCGGAACCCGTCCTGTGTCAACTGAGACAAGGAGCTGATAGCGTGACCACCGTGCCTCGCCCCAAGACCGTCTACACCGACGAGCAGCAAGCCCTGCTCGACGCCTTCATCGAGAAGGCGCGGAACGCCGAGCGCGCCGAGGACGAGGCGTGGGAAGCCCTCAAGGCGGCCCGAGACGCGAAGGTGCTCGACACCGACCTGACCGGCGACGACACCCCGCCTCGATTCAACCGGGCCACCCTGAACCGCAGGTACGGCCCGCGCACCTAACCCCTGACATGCCGAAAGACGGCCCCGCCACCTCCGATCTGGAGGCAGTGGGGCCGTCTTCGTGTATCAGTTGACACGCTCTTACCTACCCTGTAGTGTCTCAAGTGAGACGCAAACAGGATGCAGGGGAGACGGACATGGTGAACATCGGATGCGAGATCTGCGGAGCCGACAACGCCCGCACCGTCCCCGCCCCCAGCGGCGGCACCATGGACGCCTGCGAGGACTGCGAGACCGACGCGAACGCCCAGGCCGCGCTCGACGCCCGCTGGAACCAGATGCTCGACATCCCGCTCATCCCGCTCCCCGCCTGACCCCACCTCTTGCTGATCGGAGCGCACACCATGCAGCCCTCGAACACTGAGCACAACTGCACCGACTGCGGGTTCACCTTCACCGGTGGCCGGGTGCAGATCATCGACGGCAAGGCGTACTGCTACAACGACGCGCCCACCACCGAGGCGCAGCGCAACAACCGCGCCTACCTCGCCATCCTCAACAACCGCTGACAGGGGAGCCCGTCATGGACGCCAGCACCCACGCCCTCGCCGCCCTCCGCGACAGCCTGAACCGGCAGCGCACCCTTGGCCAGCTCACCCCCGGCGACCGGGTGAAGGTGGGCGGCCAGGTGTTGACGTTCGAGTCGGCCACCGTCGGCGGCGGGTACGCGCAGGTCTACTTCGCGGGCATCGACCAGCCGATGCCCGTGGACGCCGACACCCTGTTCTTCCTCGCCAACTGACACAGCAAACGACAAGCACGCCCCCTGCCCAGCCGTGAGGCCGAGCAGGGGGCGCAGTGCGTTGCGGGGAGGGTTACCGGTCGAACGGCTTGTCCGGGGCGTTGGGGATGACGTACACGCCGAACGCGCCGAGGATGGCCAGTGCCGTGGTGATGCCTTCGGTTGCGGTCAGGACGTTGTCGCCGAGGGCGACGGTGAGTGCGGTGCCACCGGCGACGACACCGGCGACGATGGTCTTGGCGTACTGGCTGACGCGCATGCTGATCCTCCTGGGTACGGTGCATGGATGGCTGGGTTTCCGCAGCTCCGCGAGGCGGGCTGGTTGTACGGCGACGACCCGTACCTCCCGCTGGCCCTGGTCAGGCTGTTCGAGCGGATGGACGGCACGGGTTGGGAGGTGTGGCTCGACGTGAACCACCCGCGCGAGGGCGAGAAGCCGTTGACGGTGGTCGAGCACCCCGATGAGGAGTCCGCGCGGGCTGAGCTGGCGCGGCTGTACAGCACTGGCGAGTGGCGGATCCGGCAGCCGGACGCGCTCTAGGCCGAGTGACAACCGTCTATTCCCGGGTGTGTAAGGATCGCGCTCCGTTCCGGATAAGCCGAAAACCCTTATGTAGCAACGGTTTTGGGTGCCGTGTAAGGATCGAGGCGACTTCCGGATAACTTTGATCTTCCTACAGGTGGCGGCCGTTGATGGTGCCGCCCGGGTCGCGGACCATCGCCCGCAGCTGCTCCAGCTCGATCCCGGGGGTGAGGATCGCCGAGCGCCACGTCCGCAACGTCGCCACCGCCGCGTCGATCTCCCCGGCCAGCTCCCGCATCTGCTGACGGGCCTTCGCCAACTCGTTGCGGGCGGCGAGGGCTTCCCGCTCCGCCTCGCTGGTGCGTTCCTGTAGCTCGTTGACCTGCTTCAGGGCCGAGTCGGTGAGCAGCGCGACGGCGTCCGCGCGGGTCTTCGGCCGGTTGAACAACCCCCCGACCAGGGTGGTGATGATGCCGGCCACCCCGCCGCCGCTCACACACGTCAGGACCAGCGCCCACCCCGTCACAACCGTTCCCCCGCCTGCTTCACAGCCCTGATCCCTCGGGCCACCTGCCATCCCCGCCACGCCGACGCGACCGCCCACGACAGGCAAAACGCCACCGCGAACGTCGCCTCCGGCCGACCGCTGGCGAGCAGCGCCAGCCCGTACAGCAGGGGCGCCGCTGTCTGCCCGTGCATCGCGGCCAACTCCAGCACGAGCGCCCGGTAGGTGTCGGGGAGCAGGATGCTGACCAGGCCGATGGCGCCGGAGGCGAACAGCAGCAGGTACCACGTCCACAGGACCCACGTGTCGACGAGCTGCTCGACGGTGGTGGGTGGTTTCGCGCCGAGGACGAACGCGCCGCCGGCCAGCGCCGACAGGATCAGGAACATGACCTCGTGTGGTCGGTGCCGGCCGGTGACGATGATGGTCGGCACCCGCCTACCCCTGGTCGGCCAGGCGGCGGGCCACCTCGTCGACGAACTGGTCGGCGGCCAGTTCACCCGACTGCGCGGCCCGGACCAGCTCGGCCAGTTCGGCGTCGCGGGTGCGTTCCTCGGCAGCCAGGGCCTCGATGCGGGCGATGACCTGCTTGGTGTCGAGGCCGCCGATCTGCGCGGACAGGGCGGTGAGCAGGGAGGTCACCTTCGCCTGCCACTCTTCGTCGCGGATGCGCCACACCGTCGGGGAGAGCACGGTGCCGGTGGCAGTTTTGCTCATGCCGCTGTTGTAGAGCCGGATGTTGTCGCGGATCTCCATCAGCGCGGCACGTTCGGTGGCGTCCATGTCGTCGTCCTCCAGGGTCAGCCCCAGCGCGATGGCCAGGATGCGTTCCATCAGCTTCCGGTTGCGGCAGTGCCGCCGGTCGATCGTCAGGTGCCAGTGCCACAGGTGGGAGCTGTCCGAACTGGCGGGGCGGTCGCGTGGGTTGTCCCAGCCGTCCACGATCTTGTCGCCGTTGACGTTGCCGTAGAACTCGACCACCTCGTTGAGCTGCCCGGCCTTCATCGCGGCGAGCAGCCGCTTGCACTGGGCGATCATCTGAGTGTCGGAGCCGGGCGTGAAGTCGATGCCGGCGACGTGTCTGGCCTGCTCAGCGGTCAGCCCGGACTGCACGGTGTAGGTGCGGCTGGTCGAGTAGCGGGACTTCAGCAGCCACTCCTGCGAGCGGTGAGCGCCGCGTAGGTGCGCGTTGTCGCCCTTGGATCCGAACGCGGCGCGGGGCCGGTTGGTGCGCCGGCACAGCTCGTCGCCGAGCCAGTCGATCTCGTCGGTGACGATCTCCCGCGTCCAGTAGGACTCGGCCTGCAACTGGGCGTAGGTGGGCATCGTCAGCACCTCTCCACGATCAGTTTGGACGAGGCCGTGGAGAACGCGTCCATGGTGATGTTGCCGGTGCCGGACAGCCGGACTGCCGTCACACCGACCGTGATCTGCCCCGATACGTTGGTGAACGTGCCCAGCAACACCGTGATCAGGTTGGTGGTGAGGCACCCCTGGTTGGTCGTGTCGAACTGGGTGCCTGAGATCGTCAGCGACGCCCCCGCCTCCCGGCGCAGCCGCAACTGGACGGTGTCACCGGCCACCGACGAGCGCACGTGCTGGTGCGCGGTCACCTTGTACCGGGCAGCCGCCACGGCGGTGAAGGTGAACGACGTCACCACGGTCTCGGTGGTCGTGAACGGGCCCACGCTGGCACCCGAACCTCGAAGAACCTCGCCCACCCACCCAGGGGCGATCGACGACCGAACGTCGTCACCAGCGGCTAACGGCACAGCGCCTCCCCTCTCACAGGCCCACGATCGCGGGCACGGCAACCTGCACGGGTGTCCCCGCCGCGTGCGGCTTGACGATTCCGTTCACCGACCGGACGACCGTCGCGGTCTGCGGGCTCGACGCGCCCGTGATCGTCGTGACCGTGACCCGTTCCCCGCCCACCATCAGGTCGAACGGGAACGCCGCAGCGCGGACCGTCCACAGGCCCATCGCCGCCGGGGTGGCCAGCAGCATCGTGGTAGCGGTGGACGTCACCGACGACGACAGGGTTGCCCCGTCAGCCGTCACCCGCTGCGGGCCGTCGACCACGGCGAAACTCCACGCCGCCGCCGGGTCAGACGTCACCACCGCCGACCACGCCGTGGGGCTGATCGTCTCCGTCCAACCCATCACCAGCCGGTCGATGGTCTCTGGCGGGTGCGGGAATGGCGGGTTGGTGCGCACGATCCGCGAGCCAACCCGGCAGGCCAGCCACGCCCCGACGAGGTCCCGGTTCGCGGCCAAGTCCAGCGGGAATGTCTGCTCCTGCAGCCCCGGCAGCGTGCCCTGGTACACCCGCAGTGACGCGTGGTCGCGCAGCTGCCCGTCCGTCTCCACGTTCAGCGACGACGAATCGTCGTACAGGCCCACCTTCTGCTGGTGGGGCACGTTGTCGACGGTCACCTCGATGCCGTCCGGCCTGCTGATCGCCCAACGGTTCCGCAGCCGCTGATCGTCGAGGGCCGGCGCGAGCACCTCCACCTGCCCGCCCGACGTCACGCAGTACGTGGCCAGGTCAACCGTCATGGCGACCGGCCGGTTGTGGCGTGCCCCGTGCGGCAGGTACGCCAGCCCGAACCCGTCCTCGGCCAGGAGGCCCTCGTCCGCCTCGGCCGCCTCCTGGAGCAGCTCCAGCACGCCGACGGTGCCCTGCGGGCCGAGCCGCTCGCTGGCACCAGGGAACACCGTGACGGGGATGCCCTCCTCCGCGCACAGACGCACGATCCGCGCCGAGGCGGTCTCGCCCGCGTACCCGAACGCGGCAGCAACGGCGGTGTCCAACGGTGGCGGTATCACCCACACGGCGATGTGCTGCTGTGCCATGTCCGCACCGCCCTGCGCAGCCGCGGTCAACCCCAGGGTGTCGATGGCGGGGAGCGTCATGTTCCCCGCAGTGGTCCCGAAGTTGACCATCACGCCGTCGACGTACACGTTCCACGACACCTTCGCGGCGTTCTGGTAGACGTCCCAGCGGACGTGGTGCGGCTGCCCGTCGTAAAGGGTCGCAGCGGTTGCGGTGACCTCCGATTCGCCGTTCATGGCCACGTCGACACCGCGCACGCTGGGCAGCAGCAGCAACTGCGGCCACCCCAGCGAACCGCCCAGGTAGGACGGGTTCGCGTCGACCGTGGCGTCACCCGAGTCGGTGCCGCTCCGGTACATGAAGTCGATCACCCAGCGCCCCGGGCTGGCCGGCATCACCACCCGGCCCCAGATGACCGTGAGACCGGCGCTCCCGGACCGGGACAGGGCCTCCGGCAGCCACGGGGCCATCTCACCGCGACCCCACTGGGCGAAGGTCAGCACCGCCCCGGACGGGTGGGTGCCGGTGAAGGGGAACATCGGCGACCGGCCAACAGTGGCCGCACCTTCCCGCACCGACTGCCCGTCCTCCAACGTCCAGTACGCCACCGGTGACGTGGTGGGGATGTACCGGGCCGGCGCTGACCGGGCTGGCTTCGAGCCCTGCGACAGGCGGCGCAGGATCCCCGACGCGGTCACCCGCACGAACGAATCCATGCCGTCGGTGGTCGGCACGAACACGGGTTGCCACTGGTCGGCGTACCCGGCGAGCCGGTCGTACCAGATGCCCGCCCACCGGATCCGGTGCAGCAGCGGGGTGCCCCGGTCCACGTTCGGGAAGTAGATGGAGAGCGGGTTACCGGGTATCAGCGCCCCGTCCGGGCTGTCCAGCGTCAAGGTGCCGGAGGTGGGCGATGCCTGCCGGGCACCGGCGGACAGCCCCGCCCGGACCCGCACCGGCTCAGCCCGAGTTCGCGAAGACAGGTCCGTCCACGACCAGGCGGTACGGCCAGCGGACAGGTTCGCGCCGAACGCCGCCCACACCTGCGTCTCGAACCCATCCTCCGACTCCTCGTCACCGAGTATCGCTGCGGCGACCAGGTCAGCGATGAGCGCGTGGCCGGCGTTGCTGAAGTGGACTTCGTCGGCGTAGAGGCCGGCGGCGATTGCGGCCGGGGTGCCCTGGTCGGGGATGCTGGGCCGCAAGTCGAGGACGAGGACGTTCGCGTCGGCCAGGTCCACGGCGTCGATCTGGGTCATGTAGTTCGTCCAGAGGGTCGCGTCGGCGGTGCCCCGCTTCGGCATCTTCAACAGCAGCACCGTGCCGGTGAAGCCAGCCGCGCGGGTGTCGGCGATCATCTGGTTCAGCGCGGTCTTGAACTGCGCCGCCGTCGTGCCAGAGGTCGAGTCGTTCGCACCCCACGGCATGATGAGCAGTTGTGCGCCCTCCACCGCACCCAGGGCCGTCCACCACGCGTTTGAGCCGGTGAACGTCGCCAGCGTGGCACCGTGCCGGGCCGCATCGACCACCCGCACGCCCGACGCGGTGTCGCCGTTGTAGGTCATCAGCCCTTCGGGGTACACAGGCCCCGGAGACGTCACCGTTGAGGCGGCGCGGGCCACCACCACGCTGTGCGCACCAGCGGTCAGGGTGCCCGAATCCCAGATGAGCTGACCACTGATCACGGTCGCGTTGACCCCGTCGACGACGGTCTCCGCCCCACCGTCGACCTTGATGGAGTACTTACCGACCGTCGCGCCTTTCGTGCCGTAGAGCTTCGCCCTGGTGCCCGTGAACGTGAACGTCACCGACTCGCCCGCGACGATCGCGGCAGCGCGGATACCCAGCCCATACGAGGCAGTGGTCACCCCACCGGTCGCCGTACGCGGGTAGTCGCCGTACGGCGGGCTGACCCGCGGCGACGCCGAGATATACGGCACCGCCGCACCCGTCACCCCACCCGGCTGAAGACGCGCGCGGAGCTTCTGCTGCAACAGGTACTGCCAGCGCAACAACGTCGACGTCGCCCCGGTGCCCTCGCTGTTGGAGTCACCGATCACCACGATCGAGGCGACGGACGACGACGCGTCCAACCCGAGTGGACTACTCACCTACGCCTCCCGTCGATACCAGCGGTGGCGCGGGCTGCGCACACTGTCACGGTGACCCGTCTTCGCCTGTGGCTGACCCCGGCAACCGTCGTCATCGCGCTCGCGCTCGCCGCCGTCGCCGTCGGCTTCTCCCTGCGCGGCGTCGACACCATCCAGGGGTGGTTCGCCGACCCGACTCCGGCCGCCAGCCCGCAGCCGACGTACACCGTGCCCGGAGCGATCCGCCTTCCCTCCGGCCAGTACGCCGCCCAAGGGCAGGGCTGCCAGGGGACGACCGTCCGACCTGACGCGCAGATCGTCGTCACCGACCCGGGCGGTGCCACCATCGCCTACGCCCCACTCAGCCCTGGGCGGCTCGTCGACGGGACGTGCGAACTGCCGTTCACGCTGACCCTGCCCGCCGGCAAGGGCGAGTACGGCATCGACTTCCCGCAGTACGGGCTGATGCCCTACACCGAGCACGAGATCGCCGACCTGCTGGAGCTGACCATCGGCTAGGACGCCAACGCCGCGTTCGGGTCACCGCCGTAGTCGATGCGGATGTTCTCCCGCAGCCACCGCATGAACGAATCCTCCGCGCCGCCCACGAACGCCAGCGCCGGCACTCCCGGCTTCGGCGCGGTCGTCGACAGCCCGTAACCGCCGGCCGGCACCGCCGCCAGTGGCGTCCCCGCCACCAAGGTCGTCACCCCGCCAAGCTCAGAGCGCAGCGCCGGCAGCTCCCCCCGGATACCCCGGATCAGGCCACCCATGATTGACGACCCGGCCGGCTCCAACAGCTTCCGGTCGCGGTCCGGCGGGCCCTTCCAGTCAGGGATCACGCTCGTCACGTAGTTCAGCGTCGACTGCAGCGCACCGAGGGCTGAACGGATGCCGTTGATCAGCCCGTTGATGATGCTGCGGCCGGCGTTGTAGAGCAGGCTGCCGAGGTTGCCTACCGCTGAGGTGATCCGCCCCCGCAGGCCGCTGAACGTGCTCGCCACCGAGGACAACGCCCTGCGCGCGCCACCGGTCAGCTTGTCCCACAAGCCGGTGAACAGGCGGATCGCCGACCCGATGAAAGCCTCGATCCGCTGCTTCACAGTGGCGGTGCCGCCGGTGAAGATGTTCACGATGTGCGCCCACCCTGCGGCGATGGACTCCCGGAGGTCCTTGACCCACTGAAACAGCCCACCGAACGCGGCACCCAACCCGTAGATCAGGTCCCCGGCAACCCCGATCACGTGGTTGATCAGGAAGAAGATCACGTTCAGCGCGTCGGCCGCCGCCGGGGCCAACGCCGCCATCACCCCCAGGAACGTCCCCAGAGCCGCACCCAGTGGACCCAGGTTCAACGCGATCACCTCGATGATCGGGCCGGCCGCCTGAACCGCCGCCAACAGGCCAGGCATCACGGCCTTCACGAAGTCGGCGAACCCCTGTGCCAGGCCCGGGATGTACGGGCCGATCGCCGCGAACATCTGCTCCAGCGACGGGCCGATGTCGATCACGAGCTGCTTGAGGATCTCCATCGCCCTCAGCAGTGGGCCGGGCTTGCCCGGTTCACCCAGCAGCGGGGCGGCAGCCTTCGACAGAGTCGACTTCATCGTCGCGCCGAGGTCCGCCGCTGCCGCCTTGAAACGCGGGTCGTCCTTCACACCCACGATGCCCAGGGCGATCACACCACCGCCGAGCGCGGCGAGGATGCCGCCAGCGAGAGCAGCGCCGATCAGCGGCCCAGCCACAGCTGCAGCAGCGACCAACCCAACGAACGCGGCCGGGCCGGCGAGGGTGGAGATGCCACTGCCGAAGCTGCTGACCACACTGCTCGCCAGAGTCCGACCGATGGTTTCACCGGCAGTGGTGATCCTGCCGTCACGCAACGGCTTGTCCAGGTCAACGTCGACGTCCGCCTGGATGCGAGCGCGGACGGTCCGGGACACCTCGGCGACCTGCGCCCGCAACTGCCGCTCGTACTCGGCGCGGCCGGCCGGCTCGGTGGGCACCTCAGCGGACAGGCTGGCTTCCACCGCGCTGATCGCGGCAGACACCTCCGCACGCAGGTCGTCGGTGTCCGCCCCAACGTCGATCTTCACCGCTTCGCGGGTCAGCGAACCGAGTTCCCGGCGGACGTCGTCCTGCAACGCCTTCGTCAACGGGTCCAGGCGCACCGGCAGCGTCGGTTCCTGACCTGGGCGGACCGGCAGCTCATCGGGCACGTCACCGGGGCGGATGACGGGCTTCACGGGCACGCTGACCGAGGCGCCCGCGAAGGCATCCTCAATCATCTTGTCCAACTTGCTGCCCGCGAATTCCTTCGCGATGGCCTTCTGCAACGTCCGGGCGAACCCCCGAGCTGAGGGGATGATCGCCACGTAGGCGGTACCGACCTCCGTAGCCACGTCACCCCCCAGCGTTGATCAGTCCGAGTCGTTGCAGGCGGCCGACGTACTCGCGGCGGCGCTTCTCTGCCCGTGCGTCTGGTCGCGGCACCGGTTTCGGCTTCGGGCCCTTGCCACCACCGCGCTGCCAGTTCGCCCCGGCCAGCAGCTCCACGACGCTGGCGAGCAGGTGATCCGCCGCCGCCCACCGACCGGCCTCACCGTGCAAGGCCAGGCCGAGCGGCGAATCGGGCGGCAGGTGTCGGATCAGGGCCAACAGTTCCCGCCGGGTCAGCTCGCCGGTGACGGCTTGGCGGAGCGACGTGCCGGGGTAGTAGCGGCGGAGCGACGCTTCGACGGCCTCGCCGTGCTCCCGGATGAGCTGGGCGAGGCCGGCGATTCCCCCGGCTTCGTCCCCGAGTGGGCCTGCCAGCGGCGGAACAGCTCACCCATCGCCCCGACGGGCTGCGGCAGCTTCTCGAACCGCCCCCACTGATCGGCGCCGAGGCCGAGGCGGAACAGAGTCCGGATGGCCTCCACGTCGCCCTGGTCGGCGGCCTCCATCACCCGCCAGTCGGTGTCCTGCGCGTGGGGCAGTTGGAAGCCCTGTCCGCCGTAGGTGAACTCGTACGGGTCTTTGCGGTGCTCGGCGACGTACGCGTCGAGATCGAAGACGTCAGTCATGGGCGGGCGCTCCAGTGTCGGGTGCGGGCGGGTTCCACAGGTCGGCGGCCCGGTCGTCTGCCGGGCTCCGCGTCGCTGGTGGTTTCTTGCGGGCGGCAGCGAGCAACGCGCTGACCTGCTTGTTGCGGTCGGCCGAGCCAGTCCGGGCCGGCTGAGGCTGGATCAGGCAGCACAGCAGCGCGACGGCCTGATCACCGGTGAAGCCCTCGTCAACGAGGGCGGTGAACATGGAGTGAAGGTCGGCGGCGTACTGCCGCTGTGCTTCGGTGGTGGCCACGGGTGGCCCCCTTCCTCGCGGGCGTGCGGGCTTGAGCACCGGCGGGCCCCGCGCCCGCTGACGGACCCGCCGGTGCGATCAGGGGGCTACGGCGTCGCCATCTGGGCGTCTATGAAGTACCGGTACGCCACCACGCCCGAGTTGTCCACGTACGCGGACAACGTCCACTCGTAGACCGTAACGTCACCCGAGGACCAGACCACGTCACCGCGTTCGGTCACCTCGGCCTTCGGCAGGAACACGCGCTGCACGCGGGTCGCACCGTCGGTGCCGTGCAGCACCCACGCCCGCACGTCCGTCGCCGCCGGCTTCTCCGCAACGCTCGCGCCCTCGGTGGTCGACGTGATGGTGCTCCCCGGGTACTGGATGCCCAGGGTGAACAGCGACGTCTCCGCCGCCGCGAACGTGAACGTCTTCGTGAACTGGCCGGGGATCCGCCTGGCCAAGGCGTTGCCCTGCCAGATGAACACGTCGGTGCGGTCCTGGTTGGTGGCCTCGGTCAGGCCATCACTGGAGATCGCGCCGACTTCCTTGTACCCGGCCGCCAGCGAAGCAGTGGCGTTGGTCGGGGCGGTGATCACACCCGGGCTGGTCGCAGCGTGCGTGGCCACGAGGCCGTCGGTGTACGCCCGGATCAAATCGATGTTGACCGGCATGGGTCATCCTCCTGCGTGCATGGTGAAGGGCCCGACGGTCGCCGGGTACTGGTCGCGGGCGCGACGTGACTACGCGGGCCGGCCGCGCATACCGATCTCGACGGTGAGCTGAGTGATCGTCCGGGCGGCATCCGCCGGGTCCGCCGCCGGCGTCGGGCCCACGAACGTGGCCACCCGGTAACAGGTCACCGGACGCGGCCAATCCGGCACCGTCACGTCCTGGCCGCGAACACCGCGCAGCAACGCCCACACCAACTGGGCCAGGTCGTTGCGGTTCTTCTCATCAGTGGTCGCACCGGTGGAATACCAAACCTGCGCCTGCAAACGAGGCGAGTCGGCCACCCTGTGTAGCTCCACCCCGCCGAGGCGGCGGATCCGCACGTACTTGCTCGGCGACACGCCCGGGGTGACTTTCGTGCCGACCGTGACGCCGGCAGCGTAGGGCTCGGACCGCTCAGCCAACCGGGCGCGCAGCCACGTCACCGCGACCAGTTCGGCGTCCGGGTAGAGCGCGACCGCGTCCATCACGCGTCCCGGGCTGCGTCGATGCTCGACGTCAGGATGCCGTGCTTTGCCTCTACCGCGAGGCCGGACGGGTGGTCGAGGACCACCCGAGCGCGGGCCCGCTCCGAGCCTGCCAAAACCGTCACGGTAACCGGCAGCGCGATCCGACCCGGTACACCCTCCACACGTATGCCGGCAGCCTCGACGACGTCCGCGACCGCCAACGCCTTGCGGCCGAGCATCTCCTGCATGCCCTCCGACCGGAGCAGGTCGCGCATGCCTCGCCGATTCACCCGCACCCGCTCCACCTTGATGGTCATCCGTCGACCCTCCTGAGCAGGAACTTTGAGTGCCCCGAGCGTCCACCGGGGATGACCCGCCACACGTTCGGCTGGCCGTCGATGTCGTAGGTGATGCCGTCGAAGACGACCCGCTCCAGTGCCGCGACCTCAAGGTCATTGGTGTGCACCTGCCAAGCCGAGGTGACTGCGTTTCGGTCAACCACGTCCTCGCTTGCCGGCGCCGGCCGAACATAGGCGGCCCTGTCCCGGCTCGTCGCGCCCTCGTCTGGGTCGTAGGTGAGGACTTCGTTGCCGTAGCCATCATCAACACGACCCGGCGTCACGATCGTGATCTGGTGCGGCAAGAGGTAAGTCGGCAGCACGGCACACCCCCTCCACTAGACCGTGCAGCCAGTGCGGATCGTGAAAGCACCCGACCGACGCACGCCCAGCGCTCGCCACAGTCGATCCACGTCGTCGGGGGTGAGGAACGGCCCAGCGAGAGTCTCGGATGCGTAGGTAACCGTCTCCGAGAAGTCGTCGAGTTTGAGGTCCACCGACCGGCGCCCGTCCGCGTTGCGAATCATCCGCCTGGCCACACCCAGCGCGACCGGCTTCAGCGGCGACAGGTCGAGCAGCGCGTCGTACCGGTCGGCGCCCACCTCGCTGCGGATCAGGGAGGTGACCAGCTCCAGCGCGAGCGTTCCGGTCGCCACCGGCACGGCCGCCTGCGCCCAGGCGTCCAACTCGGGCAGAGTGAACAGCTCCGGCACCACGCACCCCTCTCAGCTCGACGCAGGTTGGTTGCAGGTGGGCCGGACGGCGGGGAGGAATGCCGTCCGGCCCCGCATCGGTCAGCCCTGCGGGTCAGCAGCGACGCCCGCCACTGCTGTGCCGTCGTCCTCGCCGATCAGCCCCATCTCGCTGAGCCGATCCAGCTCGGCCTGCGGAGTGCCCTGCGGCATCACCGCGCCCCGGTACAGGTACTGGATGCGCCCCTCGGCGTCGCGGACCTGCACCAGCGGCGCCAGCACCACGAGCTGCTTCGAGCCGCTTCGGGTGCTGGTCGAGGTGCTGGCGTTCTTCGTGGTGGTGCTCTTGGCCTCGGCCATCAGTTCTCTCCTCAGACGCCCGTGATCTTGATGGCCGCGTTCGGCTCGGTGATGTACGGCACGAACACCGCCCGAGCGCGCAGACGCCACTGGTCGTTGTGGTCCTCGCGCATCGTCTTCGACTGGATGAGGTCACCGGCGGCCTGGTAGCCGCCCTGGAGATCCTCGGTCGCGATGCCACCCAGCTGGGTGGAGTCGAGCACCCACGCGCCCGACGCCGGCAGGTTCGGCGTCGGCAGCACCCGGAGGCCCGCGATGACGTTGAACTCGCCCGAATAGACGGTGTTGCTGGTCGTCTCCCGCTGCATTGCGCTGATCAGCACCGGGTCCGAGGACAGGTACGCCCAAGTCGCGTCGTTCACGAGCAGGGTGTCCGGCTCGTAACCCTGGTTCAGGGCGGCGACGTCGGCCTTGGCCAGCATCAGATCCTGAAGGATCTTCGGCGAAGCCGTCGACCACGCCGCCGACGCGGCCCGGGTCTGGGTCACGGCGGAGGCGATCAGCGACAACGCCACGCTGTCGACGTTCTTCGCCGCCGCGTTGACCAGCTTCAGCATCGCCCGCTCCGCAGCGGCCATCCGCTGCCGGGTGACCGCCTCGTCGGTGACCAGGGTGTCCTGACCCCACTTGACGATCTTCACGAGCTGCGTCGGCCCCGGCGTGACGGTGGTCAGCGGGTACTCGCCGCCCGGCGACACCGCCTCGACCGGACGGTCCGGGTAGATGCCCTCGTTCTGCTCAAAGCCGATCGCGCCGCCGGACACGGACTCACGCCCGGACAGGATCGACGCGGCGATCAGCCGCTGCTCGGCGAGGGTCCGCAGCCGCCGCGCGACCACGGCCGGGTTGTTGAGGAAACGGCTGACGGTCAGGTAGTCACCCGACAGCGTCGGAGCCGCCGGAGGATAGGTGTAAGGCACAGTCCACCTCTGGGAATCCGGAGGAGGCGAACAGCCTCACTCCTAACTGGGAAGGAAAGGGCAGGTCAGCGGGAGAACTTGACGCGAACCTTGTTGCCGTTCGAGGCGGTGGTCAGCGCGACCCCGACCAGCGCACGGGCTCCGGTCACGTCGGCGGGCGTCGGGGTGGTCACCGCCGCCAGCGTTGACACCTGACCGGTCGCGGCGCACACCACTAGGTCCCCGGCGGTGACCGTGCCCGACGCGGTGAGTTCCTGGACGCCGTCGCAGAAGATCGTCACCTGATCGCCGGAGACCGCGTCGAACGCGGCGACGCCCAGCCAGTTGAGGGCGGTGGCGCCGGCGACCGCGACGGTCCCCACGCCGGAGACGGCCACCATCTGGCCGCCCGTGATCGTGCCGGAGGCGGTCGCGACCAGCGCGTTGCCCGGCTTGCGGATGGGAAGGTACTCGGCCATGTCGGTGGCTCACTTCTGGGCCGCAGGCCCGTAGATCGACTCGTACAGGGCGTCGTCCTCGGACTGAGGCGACGGTGGACGCGGACCCTGACCCGGGTCCGGTCGCGGACCGGCGGGCGGCTTGCCCAGCGCGGACCGCAGCTTCTCCGCCCGGGCCAGCAGCGCCTCCTCGTCGGCGATGCCCTCGGGCAGGAACTCGTGCAACTCCTCGGGGAGCTGCGTCTTCGCGATCACCTTGTATCGGGCCACCTGAGCCGCCAGCTGGTCGGCTCGGGCGGCGGCGTCGGTGGCCGCCTTGTTCGCCTTCTCCAGGTCGGACAGCTTCGCGTCTTCCGCCTCCTGGGCAGCAGCGTGGAGCCTCTCCAGTTCGGCCTCGCGGGCGCGCAGTTCGCGCCGGTACTTCGCGGCCTCCTGGTTGGCCTTCGTGACCCGGGGGTCGTCAGCCTGGGCGGTATCGGTGCTGGTGCCGGCCGGCTCGGTCTCCTGGACTTCGCTGGTCTCTTCGTCGGACATGTGCCCTCCAGGGGCGGTACTTCCACCGCCCTCCAGGGGCGGGAAGATCAGGTGATGTACCCGAAGCGCCTGAGCAGGCGTTGGGCTTCCGAGCGGTCACCGTTGGCCTCGCGCAGGATCTGCTCCGGCATCAGACGCGGCCTCTTGCCGGCGTTCGTCCGGGTGAACTTCCGGCCGCCAGCGGTGTAGACACCGCGGCGGGCGTTCACCACCTGGGCGATGTCGGCGCCGGAGCGAATCGCCTCCGCGCCCGCGACCGTGAACAAGCGGTCCTGCTCGGCTGCAGTCAGGCTTTCGAAGTAACGTCGCGGGTCCGTCCGCAGGTCATCGGCGGTGTCTTCCCGCGCCGGAATGTGCAGGCAGTCGCAGCGCGGGTGACGCTCGAACCCCGTACTCCACTCGTACCTGCGGCCAGCGAGAACCGCGCAACGGCCGCATGAGGCACCGACCAGCATCCGCACATACCCGCCCGCCTGCGGGCGGGCGGTCAGTGCCACCTGGTCAGCCACCCGACCAGCGTCGGCGACCTGCGTGCGAACCAGCATGTTCAGCCCCGCGCCGGCACCGGTAAGTGCCTGCTCGACGGGCACGCCGCGCTGGATGCCGACCAGCGTGCTCACCGCGGGTTGATACAGCAGCCCGCCCAGATCGCGACCATCCGACGCCACACCAGCCAACGCAGCGGCCGACACTCGCCCGACAGCCCGCGGCGTGACGCCCTGGGCGTCGAGTACCTCGTCGAGGTAGCCATCCGCGCGGGCCGCCACCGCCAACTGGGCACCCGTGAGCACCGTCAACAGGCGCGGCAGCAGCGAACGCCACGACACCGCGATCCGGCCCGGGTCAAGCTGCGACCACAACCGGCCCGCCTCACCGGCCGCGACCAACGCCAACCGGCGACGGAACCGCGAATGCTCCCGAGCGACCTCAACCAGCGAGGGCATCGACAGCACCAGCCTGACCAGCAGGCAGGCTACGGGCGATCTCCAGCACCGGGTCGCGGGCAGCCACCCGGTCGTCCATCTCCGCCATCCGGCGGCGCTGCTCCGGCGTGTAGCCCATGTCCTCGCGGGCCATCTCCACCGGCAGGATCGGCGCACCACCGGTCAGCTTCTGGATCGCGTCGGCCTTCTGCGCCACCGTCGGCGTCGCCGGATCCCGCCACATCGTCTCCAGCGACCGGGCCCGCTCGTCCCACTCGCCGGTCTGGATGCGCAGCACCAGCCGCATCACGTCTTCCCAGGCGCCACCGAGGTACGTCTGCTTGCGCTCCACCCGCTTCACCAGCTGCGTCTCCGCCGAACGGATCGCATCCGCCGACGTCGGGTTATCGCCGGTGAACGCCATGTAGTGCGGCGGCAACGCCAACTGCTGCGCGGCGACCTGGGCCAGCATGCGGATCGTGTTGTGGAAGACAGCCAGGTCCGCCTCCGGGAACTGGCCCATCTTCACGTTCGGGTCCTCGTTCGCCCACAACCGGCCCGCGATCGACGACCACGTCGACAGCGGGTTGCCGTTCTCGTCGACGAAGTCCTCGGCCTTCACGCCGACCGCCCAGCGGCGCGGCATCGCGTGGAACTCTCCGGACACCATCATGTCCGTGGCCATCTTGTTCGCCGCGTCCGCCAGCGGCAGCACGTCGTGGAACTCCGACACGCCATCCGGGCGCAGCAGCCGCGGCCGGTTCACCAGCGGCACCACCGGCACCCGACCCATACCGTGGTCGTCGGTCGACACCACCTGCCACTCGCCGCGGCGGAACACCAGCAGCCGGGTGGAGTCAGGCAGATACAGCGTCGCCCACTTCTCCATCGACGGCGTGCCGGGCTCTTCGTCCCACCGCTTCAGAGCCGACAGCACCCGCCGGGTACGCGGATCGCGCCGCGCCACCACCTGCTCCGGTGACTCCACTGAGATGATCGGCGCGTCGTCCTCGTCATCCCCAGCGCCGACGATGACGAACGCCCGGCCGAGGATCAGCGACTCCAGGTGCCCCTGTTGGGACTGCTCGTCGCAGTTGTTGGCCTGCCACACCGCCCACAGATCCTCGTCCCGCGCGGAGCCCCCGGCGTACCGGAAGCCCTCCACGTCGAGGCGATTCTCGTAAGCGTCGGCGCCCAACCGCGGCCAGTTGATGACCAACTGGGTGATGCGGTCCCCGACCTCCTTCTCCAACGCCGGGGCCATGTAGCGCAGGGGCTGCTCGCCCTCGTAGTAGGCGTCATAGACGCGCAGGCGCTCCAGGCACGCCCAGCGGAGGCCGTCGAGACGGCGGACCTCGTCGTCGAGTTCGCTCACCGTCTCACCACCATCCGCCGCCTGGGCTGCTCAGCCGTCCAACCAGCCGCGATCGCGTCTGCGCGGGCCTCGTACGCCAGCGCGGCACCCACCACGCTGTCGATCTTCCGGTTCGACCGGTCGTGCTCCTTGCGGACCAGCCGGTGCCCGCCCTTGCGCCGCACATACGCGTTGCCGAAGTGCTCGACGAACACCGCGTCGCCGGAGTGCCACACCGCCCCGTTCACCAGGTCGGTGCGGAGTCGGTCCAGTGCTGCGGCCATCTGCACGTCCCGGCGCGTCTCCCACGACAGGACCCGCTCAGCGCCCAACTCCTCAGCGAGGCTGTCGACGTCGGAACGCCACTCGTGGGGGTCGGCGTACAACCGCACCACCCGGTATCGGGCGAACGCCTCCCGGACCGCGGCCAGCACGTCCGAACGGGGAACCTCCCACCAGTTGCCCTCCGGCCCCGACGGCTTCGCCCAGATCCCCACCGGGAACATGAACCCGTCCGACATACGCGTGCCGATCAGCACCGTCGCGTCGTCACGCAGCGACCCGTCGAACCCGAGCGCCACCGCGGTTCCAGGCTCGACGACTTCGGCGCGGGCCTGCCGCTCGACCACGTCCAGCGGGATCCACGCGTCCTTCGTCGACAGCGGCCGGTTCAGGTAGTACCGGGCCGCCTCCGCGTCGTCCACGCATATGCGCGGGTCGCGCATGTTCCGGTAGATCCGGTCCAAGTCCAGCCAGCCGGCGGCCTCGCCGTAGACCTGCCGCAACTGCGCCTTCGTGTGGTCCTCGTCGTCCAGGTCGATGCGTCCCTTGGCCTCACGGTGGTCCATCAGCACCGACGACGACAGCTCACCCTTACGCCAGGCGGTCAGGGTGTCCTCGAACACCGACTGCTCACCCGGCCGGTACGCCGTGGAGGTCTGCATCAGCCACGGCTGGTCCCGCTTGCCCAGGTTCCGGCTCACGGTGCCGTACATCGACTTCAGCTCACGCAGCACGTACAGGTGCGTCTCGTCGGCGCACACCCACGTTTCCTTGCCGCCGTCCTTGCTGGCTGACCCGGACGTGCACGCCCGGATCTCACCGCCGTGCGGCAGGTACAGGGCCGTCGCCGACTGGTAGTTCCGTGCGCCGGAGATCGCCCCGTACACCTCGGGGTGGGTGTCCTTACCCCACTCGCCGCAGATGTAGGCGATGTTCTCGAACGTGTTCCCGGCCTGCGACTCCTCAGTGGCCAGGCACTTCAGCAGCGGTGTGCGCACCGGGCGGCCCACCGGCTGACCGGCGGCGTTCCACCCGTCGAACCGGACCGGGCCGAGCGCCTCCGCCACCCCGATCCAGCCGGCCAACTCCGACTTCGCCCGCCCCTTCGGCCGGGACAACACCGCCTCGTCGTACAACCGCCGGCCTGTGACCGGATCGATGCGGTACGCCTCGACGAGGAACCGCAACCACTCCCGGTCCAGCTCGATCGGCTCCCCGGCGATGTCACCCGGGCCGTGGCAGCAGTGCTCAGTGATCCAGTCCGCCACCTCGTACCCAAGCGAGGGGACATGGCCGTCGAACAGCGGCTTCCACGGCACGTCAGCCTCCGGATGCCTCGCGGAACTTCTCCAGCGCCGTCACCGTGCCCGCCTTCTTGCCGCCTGGCACCGACGGCGCCTGAGCGCCACGCGCCCCGCGGTACTGCGGACGCTTCCCGGTCGCGACGTCCGGCAGCCGTAGCGCAGCCAGCAGCTGCTTCATCAGGTTCGCCGTGGCGTTCGCCTGAGTCAGCGCCGCGTCGATCTTCAGCTCGTAGTCGTCGGTCTGAAGCCGGTGCGTCAGCCGCGCCCACGAGTCGATGTCACCGCGCAGCAGCCCGTCGAGCCTGTCCAGGCGGTCCTTCGCCCGGCACGCCTCCAGTAGCTGCACCTTCTGCGCCGGATCCAACTCGTACTCGTCGGCGATCGACGACCACAGCTCCCGGCCGCCGGCACCCAGCCCGATCGGAATGGCAGTCACGCTGAGTCACCTCCGAACGAGAAGTCAGGGGTCCGGACTGCGAGCCACCTCCCCGGCGGTCCTGTGGCCTGCGGCTTTGGGGGTCACCCCCCCACCCTTCGATCACCCTGGGTGAGGTTCGCTGAGGTAGTCGATGACCGCGATGTCAATCCAGTCGGCGCGCTCTCGCAGCTCACCGACGGTCGTGTGGTACGCGACTGCGGTCTCGTACTGCTCGGGGGTTAGCTCGTCGCCCATGGCCAGGGCAAGGGCTTCTACCTCGTCGGCTCGGCCGCGCATGAGGGCGACGAGGTCGGGTGCGCTGAGGTAGACGGTGCCGTCGATGGTGCGGGCGTTGATGGTCGCGCTCATCGGTTACGTCGCCACCCTCGGTTGCACGGTTGATGCTCAGGCCCACGCCATGTGATGCGGTCGTCGGTGTGCCCGAGGTCCCAGGCTTGGCCGGGCAGGATTCGCCGGCTGTCCATGACGCAGGTGGGTGCGGCGCAGTCGACCTCGCCGCGGTCTACCTTCGGCTTCCACCGTTGGCGCTCGGCGAAGTGCGCTGCGTCGTACCCGCGTTGCTGCCTGCTCCCTCGCGCCTGGTCTGCCTCGCGTCTATGCGTGGCACATCGCCCGCCTGTTGTGAGTTGGGGGCAGCCAGGTTGTGAGCAGACGCGCATCGCTCGGGCCACGATCGCCTCCGCGCTGGTCCGGTGCGGGCAGGCTGTCCGCCACAGTCAGCCTGCCCGCTCTCCCGCCCCTCGGGTACGACGAAGCCCCGCCAACTCGGGGGAATGGCGGGGCTCCGAAGACACTCGTTCTGCTGCGGATCTATCGTCCGTCCTGCTCAGAGGGTTGTCAAGCTGCGACGCTCGTGGTAGACCGCGTCGCCTCGGACAGCACGGCGCGCACCTCGCCGACCCGGTACAGCGGCCGTCCCCGCTCATCCTGCCCGTGCGCCTCGATGCGACCCCGGTGCGCCAGGTTCCGCACCATCGACGACGTCACCGGCCGGTCGAGCACCGTCAGCGCGGCGGCGATCAACGCCGCGTGCCCGAGCACCCCGTCCGCTTCCCCGAGCAGCCACACCCGACGCTGCCGCACATCGTGGCGGGCCTTGCAGGCCGGGCAGCGCACCGTCCCGTCGTCGGTGCGCGCGTACAGCTCCTCAGGGCAGGCGCCCGCGTCGGTGTCCGCCCAGCACGGGCCGGCATACCAGAGCGGCGGCGGGGCGTCCACGATCCGCACGATGGTCGCCGCGGCGGCGGACAGCGCGGTGAGCGCCTCTTCGGCCTCGCGGCGGTAGCGCAGCCACTCCAGGTTGCCGAGCAGGAACGTGGCTGCGCGGGCAACCGGATGCGGGATGCTGCGCCCGTAGACGACCGAGCAGGATTCGTGTCGGCAAACGCCCTGAGAGCCACACAGAGGGCCGAACGCCGGTCCCGGAAGGGTAGGCGCTACCCCGCGCGTCTCGGCTACGTGGCGGGCCCACGTCACGATGTCGTTCATCGCCCGCTGCCCGCGCTGGCGGGCGTTGGCGTCGTACATCAGCGGCGTGACCTTCAGTCCGCCGTCGGGACGCCCGTCGGGGTCGTCGTCGGGCAGGGTGCGTCCGTGCCGGTCGGAGTAGCGGGCGAGCCGGGCCACGGTGGTCTCCGCCTCGGCGGCGGTGTTGATGGCGTCGCGCAGGTATCGGGCGGTGTCGGCGGTGCAGCGGGGGCACACGTAGGCGGTGTCCCGCACGGGGTTGCCGCACAGGTCGCAGGTGGTGTCGGTGGTCATCTGGTGGTCCCCCCGGGTTGTAGGCTGGCCGGTGATCGACGCGGGCGTCCTACTGGGGTGTCCGGGGTGGGCCTCCGGGTGGCGAAACCGGGAGGCCCACCGTCGTTTCAGCGGCCGAGCCAGACGCGCATCCACCAGACCGGACCGACACGGCGGTGGTCGCTTGATGACCAGTAGCAACCGGAGCGGCATCGCATCCACCGACGGCCGTCGGGGCGGCACTTCCCTCCGCAGATCCCGCAGCGGACCTTCGGTGGGTCGAGGTTGAGCTTGGCTTGGTCCATGTCGTTGTCCTCCTCGTTGGTGCCGCTCAGCGCGGCGCGGTGGTGTCGTCGGTCAGGTGACGGGCTACAGGCCGATGCCGGCGGCGGGGTTCTTCCGCCACCGATCCACCTCCTCCAGGTAGCCGAACAGGGCGGCGCTGCCCTCTTTCCAGCCGCCGTGGCGGGCGATGCGCACCAGGTCGGCGTCCGGGGCGGAGTACGCGGCGGTGGCGAACCCCCGCCGCAGGGAATGCCCGGAGTACGCCTGCGCGGCGTCCAGCCCGGCAGCCTCAGCGGCCTTGCGGACGATCGCGGCGACCGTCTCACCGGTGATGCGCCCGTCGGGGTCGCCCTTGCCGGTGGCGACGTGCCCGAGGCGGCCGTGGCGGTCGATGCGCAGGAACAGCGGCCCGGTGTCGCGGCCGTGGTGGGCGAGGGCTTCCCGCCACTGAGCCACGCTGCGCACGGGGCAGGTGGCGATGTTGGAGCCGTACGGGACGGCCACGATCCTCCCTGCCCCGTCCTTGTCGGTCTTGGACAGCCGCACGGTGACCTGGATGCCCTCGGGGTGGGGCTCCAGGTCGGCGAGGTTGAGGGCGGCGATTTCGGAGCGGCGGGCTCCCATGGCGAAGCCGAGGACGATGACGGCGCGGTCGCGGACGCCGACGATCGTGGTGGGGTCGAGGGTGGCGACCATGGCGCGTAGGGCGTCGAGGGTGAGGGCGGGTGCCCGTTTGGTGGTGCCGCCGGTGCGGGCGTAGCGGCGCCGGTAGCCGCGTAGGACTTCGCGGGCTCCTCGGCGGTCGGGTTCACCGTGGCCGGCGGTCTGGTGGGCTTTGGTGATGGCGGCCATGGCTTTGCCGATGGATGAGGGGGCGAGGTCGCGGCCGGCGAGGTGCGCGGCGTATTGGGCGAGGGTTTGGGCGGTGGCGGGTAGCGGGGTGCGTTGTTCGGTGGTGCACCAGCGGGTGAAGCGGGTCCACTCTTCGCGGTAGGCGCGGCGGGTGCTGGGTGGGGTGGCTTCGTCGATGAGGGCCCATGCGTCGTCGGAGAGGTGGGTGTCGCGGGTGGCGGGTGCCCGGTCGACCGGGGTCAGGTCAGTCATCGCTGAAGCCGGGTCACGAAGCGGTGGGCGCTGACCGATCCAGAGCGGCGGCGCGACCGGCAGGCCGCGTCGCAGTACGCGGCGTCGGCCCGCTTGCGCGCCTTCCGGTGGGGCTTGCCGCACGGCCCCTCGGCCTTCTTGCACCCCGGGCACCAGTCGATCGGGTCGATGAAGTCGCCGCACTCGGCACACCGGCGACCCTGTGGGGTCACGTCGGCCTCCAGTCGAGGAAGGCTCAGGCTCATGTCGATCTCTCTTTCTGGTCCTTGGGAATGTCAGTTATCACGGAGCAGGTACGGGATTGTGGGAGTTATCCGGGGTCATGCGGCGAAGCCCAGGACGAGCTGCCCAGTCGGGACCGCGGCCATCAGGTGCTTGCCGACGTACTCGGAGTAGGCCGGCGGGATCGCCTCGGACAGGCCAGCGATGGTCATCCAGTCGATGCCCATGGCTTCCTCGCCCGCGGCCTTCGGCAGGTTGGTGCCCCAGTGCGGGGTGCGGCGCCGCAGTCGGGCCTTGCCGCCGTACACCCCGATGACCGGGCGGTCGCTGTGCCGGCAGGCCGGCTGCGGCAGCGGCAGGCTGGACTCGAACAGGCGGTGCCGCTTCAGCCAGTACTCCGCGGTGCCGAGGTCGAACATCGACCCGCAGAGGGTGATCGGGTCGATCAGCGGCGCGCCCTCGACGTTCTCGATGACCCAAGGCTTGCCAAGCTGGATGAGCAGGGCTCGGGTCTGCGGGATGAAGTCGGCGTACGTGTGCGGGTTGGACCGGCCCAGCGCGCTGTGTGCCTGGCAGGGCGGTGAGGCGTGGATGGCGTCGAACTCGTGCCCGTGGGCGGCGAGGTACTCGACGGCGTCGCCTTGTACGAACTCGTACGGGTACCGCGGCTGGGGCTTGATGTCGACGCCGACGACATCGAATCCGGCGTCTGCGTAGCCGCGGCCGGCGCCGCCCTCCTTGCAGAAAAGATCCAAAATGCGCGGCTTCACGACGCCACCCCCGCGGGCAGGTTGATGGTGTGGGTGTCGGCGGGAGGCACGGCCCGGTACGGCACCACCGTCGGCGCGGGCAGCAGCGACGGCGGCGCGTCGCACGGTGAGGCGAGGCCGAGCACGTCGTGCGGGGTGATGCTCAGGTCGGGCTGGATCACGTCGGGTCGTCCGCAAGATGGGCAGGCGTCTGGGCCTTGTCCGAGGTCTGCGCCAGCGATCTCGTCGAGCAGGAACGGCCGGCACGGCTGCGCCCGCGCCCGAGGCACCTTCGGCCCGAGCAGCTGGGTGTAGGTGACGCCTCGGCCGCGGGGTCCGTTGGCGGCGAGCAGCGGGATGGCGCCGACCCAGCCGGCGACTTCGACGACCCGGTTCCACTCGGCGGGTCCGAGGGCGCCGGACCGCTTCGCCTGGATGAAGAGGAGCTGGCCGCGCATGAGGGCGACGAGGTCCACCTTCGACGCGCCCTTGGAGCCGGCGGCGCGCATCACTTCGTAGCCGTTTTCGCGGAGGTCGTCGCGGATCTTGTGTTCGAAGCGGGTACCGGCGGCGTAGTGGCTCATGCCGGCACCCCCGGCAGGCTGTCGATGTCGCTGCCCTCGAAGGTCCGGTTGTGCAGTTCGGCCATGTGCTCGGCGATGGCGCGGGTGGTGAAGTCGGCGACCATCGTTCCGCCGGCGCTGGGCGGCTGGTTGGTGACCATGACGCACCAGCCGCCGATGAGGTCGTTGGGCTGGGCGTACCAGCGGGCGGCGAAGATCGCGGCGTCGTGGGTCAGTTCGGCGTCGGTCGGCTCGGGGGGCAGTGGCTGCGTCATGGCGGGCTCCTCAGGGCTTGGGGCGGACGAGTGGGTTGGTGGTGTTGGCGCGGCCGAGTCGGCGCAGGGCGTCCCGGCGGCTCGCTGTCACGTCCGGGCGGGCCTCCGGCGGGCGGATCCGCTCGCACTCGGCGCGGGTGGCCGGCGCCAGGTCGGCGAGGATCCGCTGCCACGTCGGCTCGTCGACGGAGGCGGCGACGTCACGCCAGTCGGTGAGCACCGGGTCAGGTGCGGCAGCGATGGACTGGACGTCGTGGGCCTTGTTCTCGGCTGCGATGCGGAGGTTGTCTTCGGTGGTGGGGACGAGCTCACCGCGGTCGGCTGCGAGGCGGCGGGCGATGCGCGGGTTGAGGGGTCCGGTCACTTCGTGCCTCCGTGGCGTGCGTGGGTCTCGGGTTGGAGGCAGCGGGCGCAGTAGTCGCGTCCGCTGTCCTCGTACGGGTGACCGGCGGTGGCCGCGGTGGGCTTGGCTGCGGGACCGCGGAACTGGGCGATGTCACCGGAGGTAATGAGCGCGTCGATGTAGCGACTGGGCGCGGTGGGCTTCCGCTCGGAGATCACCCGGTCGAAGATCTGACGGGCTTCCTCCTCCTCTGCACCCAGTGCGGCAGCGATGCGCGCGGTCGGCGTGGCAGAAGAAGAGGAAGAAGTACTGGAAGAGACTTGGTTGTGTGCACCTGGTGCACTAGCCCGGTGCATCTCCTGCACTAGCTCTGGTGCATCTCCTGCACTAGCTAGTGCACGTCCTGCACTAGCAACCCGGGCATTGGGGACTAGAGCTAGTGCACGTCCTGCACTAGCTGGGATCGACAACTGGTAATGCGTTCGCTCCTTCTTCGAGCGCGCGTTCTCCTTCGTCGGCCGCGACCGGACCACCCACCCGTCACGCTCCGGAGTTTTTTCGATCTCGTTCAGGTGGCCGGTGACCGCTCGGCGAGAAAGCCCGGTCCGGTCAGCCAGACCTGTCAGCGATGGCCCGTACTCGGCTGGCACGTACCCGCCCGGCCAGTTGGCGACAACGGAGAGCGTGAGCAGGATCAACCGGGCCGGCGCCGGGAGCTCCGACGCCAGCACGGCCCGCTCAAACTCCCACCGCTTCATGCGATGGCCATGTCGACGAACCGCGACACGTGCAGCTGAGCGGCGGCGGTGATGGTGTCCTGGGGGCCAGACCGGTTCTTTGCGACGATCAGGTCCACCTCGCCGGCCCGCGGCGACTCCTTGTCGTAGTAGTCATCGCGGTGCACGAAGATCACGAGGTCGGCGTCCTGCTCCAGCGCGCCTGACTCGCGAAGGTCCGACAGCATCGGTCGCTTGTCGGTGCGCTGCTCCGGCCCGCGGTTGAGTTGGGCGACGGCGATCACCGGCACCTGGAGCTCCTTGGCGAGCAGCTTCATGCCGCGGCTGATCTCGGCGACTTCCTGCTGCCGGCTCTCCGACTTGCGGGCCGGGGTCATCAACTGGAGGTAATCGACGACGATCAGCGACAGGCCCTTGCGCTGGGCGAGCCGGCGGGCGCGTGCGCGGATCTCGGTCATGTTCACCGACGGCGTCGGGTCGATGTGCAGTGGCGCGGCGGCGAGCTCCTGCTCCGCCTCGGCGAGGCGCTGCCAGTCGAGGGTGCTGAGGTGCTTGGCGTCGCGCAGCGCGTGCAGCGGGATCAGCGTCTCAGCGGACAGGATCCGCTGGATGAGCTCGTCCTCCCCCATCTCCAGGGCGAAGAACGCGACGGGCTTGCCTGCGCGGATGGAGATGTTGCGGGCGATGTCGACACCGAAGACGCTCTTGCCCATGCCAGGCCGCCCGGCGACGACGACGAGTTGCCCGGGGCGCAGACCGCCGGTGAGCCGGTCGAGGTCGACCAGTCCGGTAGGCAGGCCGATCACGGAGTCGGGGTTCGCCGCGGCGGCGGAGATGGCCTCCAGGGTGGGGCCGATGAGCGCGGACAGCGGGGTCAGTTCCCCGGAGTCGTGGCGGGTGGTGGCGTCGTAGAAGTTCTGCCCGGCCTGGTCGACGGCCTCGGTGTACTCGATGCCCGGGTTGAGGGCGAGCCCGACCATCTTGGTGCCGACCTCGGCGAGGCGGCGGCGGCCGGCGTCGTTGCGGATGCGCTTGGCGTGCCAGCCGGCGTTCGCGACGGTGGGGACGGCCTCGATGCATTCGAACAGGTAGGGGGCGCCGCCGACGCGCTGGAGGTCGCCGGTGGTGAGCAGCTTCGCGGCTACCGCCGCGGCGTCGGTCGGCTCTCCCTTGACGTAGAGGTCGGTGATGGCGCGGTGGATGGTGCCGTGGACGGGCCGGTAGTACTCGTCGGCGGTGACGAGTTCGATGACGTCGGCGATGGCGTCGCGGGCGAGCATCATGGCGCCGAGGACGATCCGCTCGGCGGCGGTGTCTTGGGGCGGGGTTCGCCGCAGGTCTTGGTCTTCGGCGGTGATCGTCATCAGGTCCCCCCTGAGGGTTGAGCGGTCGTGGGTGGTGCCGGATGGTCGGAGCCCCTCACCGACGGATGCCGATGCGGGACTCCGGCGAGCCGGATCAGAACGGGATGTCCTCGGTGGCGCCGGGCTTGCCGCCGGTCGACCACTGGTCGTCGCTGCTGCCGCCCCGCGGGGCCTGCCCGTTGCTGCCGCGGCCGATCTTCTTGACCTGGGCGGTGGCGTAGCGGAGGCTCGGGCCGATCTCCTCGACGTCCATCTCGAAGACGGTTCGACGCTCGCCGTCCTTGTCGTACGACCGCTGCTTGAGCCGCCCGTAGACGACGACGCGCGCGCCGCGCTCCAGGGACTCGGCGACGTGCTCGGCGGCGTCACGCCAGATCGAGCAGGCTAGGAACAGCGGCTCGCCGTCCTTCCACTCCTGCGACTGCTTGTCGAAGGAACGGGGGGTCGACGCGACCCGGAAGTTCGCCACCGCGGCCCCAGAGGGGGTGAACCGCAGCTCGGGAGCATCGGTCAAGTTGCCGATGACGGTGATGAGGGTGTCGTTCATGACTGGCCTTTCTGGCTGTTGGTGTGGCAGGGGCATTCGCAGTTGGTGGCGGTGCAGTGGCGATGCCGGCGGCCGTAGCAGGACGGTCCGAGCAGCAGCCGCCGCGAAGTGCGAATGAGCCGCCGGACTTCGCCACGGGTGATCCGTTCGGACCTCGGGGCCCGGACCGTCTCGCGGTAGCCGCAGTGGAGGCAGTGGTGCTGGGTGGTGTTGGTGGCCCCGTCGGCGGGCTCGACGGTCAGCGCCTTGGCGCACTTCGGGCAGCGCTGGTCGGACCGCTGCTCGTCGACGTGGCGGTTCATGCGGCCGGCGCCTTGCTGGCCCGCGTGAGCTGCTCTTTGCGGTTGCGCAGGGCCGTGATGACCGCCTTGGCCTGCTCTCGAGTGAGGTCGGCGGAGCTGACCACCTTGGGCAATCCGAGGATCTTGGCAGTGGCCTCGAGCCGCCGGTCGCGGTTGGCGTCGCCGTCGTAGCCGAGTTCACGCCAGAGCGCGTGCATGGCCCGGTGCTGCGCCGTCTCGACCGGCGGGACCTGTGCGGGCGGCTGCTCCGGCTCGGCCCGGTCCTCCACGTCCTGTGCCGGCTCGGGCTCAGGCAGGACCGGCGCGTCGTCGGTGGGCAGAGCCGGACTGGTGGGCGCTCCCACCTGCGGCGGGTGCACCAGCGATCCGACGACCACCTGCGCCGTGCCCCCGCCGTTGTAGAGCGACAGCCCGAACTGGTCACCGAGGTTGACCGCGCACCGCTTCAGACCCTGCGACAGCGCGGTCTTCATGGCCTGGTCGTGAGCGTCGCCGAGGCTCGGCTGATTGGCCGCGTCGCCGGCCGCACCGTCCTCGAGCACGGCCAGGACCGTGCCGTCGACGGCCTTCACCGTGAGGCGGATTTCTGCCCGGTAGACGACCGTCCAGCGGGGCTTGCCGTTCGGCTGCGCGGGCGGGTGCTCGATCTGGGCGACCAGATCCAGGGACTTCGTCTCGATGTTGAAGCCACCGAACCCGAAGACGCGGATCAGGTGCCGGCGGATGTCCCACGCCTCGAGGTGGCTGTTGCCACGCAGTTGCCGGACCCGGGTCGGCTTGATCGCGTCGACGAGAAAGCCGTACTGGCTGGGTGTCAGCTTGAGGTCCATCTCGTTGCTCACCTCTCGGCGTTCTGGCGGGTGGCCTGCTCGTTGAGGTCGACCCGCTTGCAGTCCGGGCACTTCGAGCTGCCGACGGCGAACAGCAGGTCGAAGGGCGGCCACTCGTCCTCGGGCAGGTCGCAGGTGACGCAACTGTTCACCGCCTCCTCCCGCCACTCGTCCTCGGCGGGGTCGATCCCGTACGAGCGCAGGAAGTCGTAGAGCAGCTCGCCGACCGCACCGCCCTCATCGAGGGCCGCGTACACGTCCTTGGCGATCTCGTCGGCGTGGTCCTTCGCGTAGATCTGCACGTTGCGGAGCACGTCCGCGACGGCGAAGCAGTCGATGGCGATGTGCAGGCACATCTCGCGGAGGTTTTTGTCGGCCTCGGACTGGTCCTTGCCCCGGGTGGCGGTCCATCGGGTCCAGCCCTGCCAACCCATCACGGTGTAGGAGCGGGCCAGCTTGTCGGCGGTGACCTCGTCGACCTCGGTGGGCCATGGGGCGAACTTGTCGGTGTCGGTGGTCATCGCTTTCCTCCTTGGATGAGTCGCAGTGGCTGCTGGCCCGTTTCACAGCCGGGGTGCCGGTCGAAGACACCGGGGGTGCCGTCCGCGCCGAGGGTGGCGGCCGGGTCGACGGGCCACCGGCAGCCGCCGGCGCAGGGCTGGCCGCCGTTGAGGGCGGCGTGGGTGGCGGCGCCGATGTCCGCCCAGGTGCCGGTGGTCACGCCGCTTTCCCGACGTGCGCGGCCGGGTCGGCCTCCCACTCGGTGGCCAGCACCAGTCGGCGCAGCCCGTCGCGGTACTCGAAGTGCGCCTCGGTGGCGTCGGCCACCGTCTTCGCGGCGAACTTGGCGTCGATGTCCTCGAAGGGCTCCAGCAGTTCGAAGACGGTCCGCTCGGCGTGGACGGCGGCCAACGGGTCGATGGTCTTGGGCATGGCGGACTCCTCAGCTCAGCGAGCGGATCGGGACGACGGTGTGCTGGTAGGTCAGGTCCGCGTCGTCGGGTGACGTGACCTGCACCGGCTTGTACGGGTGGGCGATGTGCAGTTCGGCCTTCTCGGACCGCATGGCGGTGAGGGCGTCGGCCAGGTACAGCGGGTTGAACCGGACGGTGATCGGGTCGCCGTCGTAGTCGCAGGTGACCTGCTCGTCGGTGACCGCGGCGGTGTCGCCGCTGCTGGCGCCGACCGTCACCACGTCGTGGTCGAAGTCGAGGACGACGGGCGCGGTCTTGTCGGCCCGGACCAGGTCGGCCCGCTTGAGGGCGGCGATCAGGTCACGGGTGGGTACGGTGGCCGGCTGCTCGGAGCGGCCGGGGAAGAACGTGCGGGTGGCGAGGATGGGGAACTGGTTGTTCATCAGCCGGGTGGTGACGTGGCGCCCGTCGGCGGCCAACCCGAGCAGGTTGGCGTCGCAGGAGACGGTGACGTTGCCGGCCCCGTCGAGCGTCTTGGCGGCGTCGATGAGCATCCCGGCGGGTACCAGCGCCGTTTCGGCACCACCGGCGACCGGTTGCCAGGTCGCAACTCCGATGGCGATGCGGTAACGGTCGGAGGCGGTGGCCTCCAACGTGTCACCGAAGGTGAGGTGGATGCCGCGCAGGAACTCCAGGCCCTTGTTGCCGGCCACCTCGGCGGCGATGCCCACCCGGGCGATGAGCGCGGCCAGGTCGACGGCGGCGATGGTGCCGACGACCGGTGGTGCGGCTGGCAGCGCCGGGTAGTCCTCGACGACCATCAGCGGCAGGGTGAGTTTGGCGCTGCCACAGGTGACGACCATGGTGGTGTCGGTGGTGGTGACGGTGACCGGCTTGTCGGGGAACGTCTTGGTGACGTCGGCGAGGAACTTGCCGGGCACCAGCACCCGCCCGCTGGTGTCGCTGTCGACGCCGAGGGTGGCGGTGACGGCGGTGTCGTAGTCGAACGCGGATGCGGTGACCTGCCCGTCGGCGACGGTGAGCAGGATGCCGGCCGTGATCGGGTGGGTGGGCTTGTGCGGGAGGTGCTTGGCGACCCAGCCGATGGTGTCGGCGAAGGTGCGGGCGTTGGCGGTGAACGCCAGTCGGGCGAGTGTGGTGGTCATGCCGTCACCGCCGGTCCGGCGCCGCGACGCTTCATCTGGCGGCGCTCCCGCTCGGACAGGCCACCCCAGATGCCGAACCGCTCGTCGTGGCCGAGGGCGTACTCCAGGCACTCCGTCTTGACCTCGCACCGGCCGCAGATCCGCTTTGCCTCGCGGGTGCTGCCACCCTTCTCGGGGTAGAAGGCCTCCGGGTCGGTCTCGGAGCAGAGGGCCCGTTCCTGCCATTCGGGCTGGCTGTCCAGCAGGTCGCTTGCGCTGATCACTGGTCCGCTCCTTCCGTGGTCTGGTCGGCGATGTGCGCCCCGCCGGCGGCCCACCGCTGGATCTCGTCGTCGGTGGCGACACCGACGGGTTGGGTCCACTGGTTGGTGGGGGTGATGTCGCGGGGTGCCAGGAGTCCGGTGTCTTGGTCGACGTCGGCGTGGACCTGCTCGCGGGTGCGGGTGACGAGTTGCAGGGTTGCGGGGGTGAGGAGGTGGATGGTTTTGACGGGGGTGGCGACGACGCGTCGGCCGTGTTCGTTGATGGGTCCGCCTCGGTTCCAGCGGTGTCGGCCGACGTACTTGGTGTTGGTGGGTGCCCAGGCGTGGACGGTGCCGTCGCGGAGGTCGTAGCTCACGACGCCACCGCCGGGGTGTAGATGCCGCGCTCGCAGTCGTAGCCGGGGGCGCAGTTCGGGCAGCGGTGCTCGGCGGCAGCCTCGGCCTTCGGCAGGGCGTCCACGGCGGCGTTGAGGGCGGCGATGGCCTCGCGGTGGTCGCCAGCGGTGCTGCCGCTGAAGCGCCACACCTTGGCGGCCTCGACGACGACGGCGTGTGCGTTGGCGCGCTGCTCGACGCGTTCGATGACCTCGGTGTCGTCGGTGCGGCGGTTCGCGGCGGTGAGCTGCTCGCGCACCTTGGCCAGCTCGGCGCGGAGCTTCTCCAGCTCGGTCTTCTCGACCATGGCGAGGGACGGGCGTCCGCAGGTGCAGCCCTCGTCGGCGAAGGCGCAGGTGTTCCAGTTGATGTCGGTCATCGGATGCTCCAGATCAGGACGGTCGCGCAGATCACGATGGCGAAGGCGACGAGCAGGCCACGGAAGGTGCGAACGGCTTCGGCCTGCTCCGGGTCGGTGGTCACGGCTTGTCTCCGTTCGTGCGGGCGGCCCGGGTCATGGCCTCGGCCAGCGCCTCGTAGTCGCAGCAGGGGTCGGGTCGGGTGAAGGGGGCGGTGATCGCGGCGGCGATGGCGTCGAGGGCCATCCGCAGGCGGGTCACGCGTGGCGCCGGGTGACGTAGGAGCCGACCCCGTGGTGCGACCGGATCAGCCCCGTCTCGGCGACCTTCCGGATGGCCCGGCCGACCGTTGCGCCACTCACGCCGTACCGCCGGGCCATCAGTCGAGATCCGGGCACCAGATCACCGGGTCGGAGGTCGCCGCGCTCGATGGCCTCACGGATCCGCTCGGCGATTTGAGCGTCGGTCGGGCGAGGGTCGCGGCTGTCCAAGTCGCGAAGCAGCCACGGGTTGGGGTCGTTGCGCCCGTGCATTACGTGCGCCATTACGCGGACCTCCGGGAGTGGAAGTGGGGCAGGTGCACTCGGGGCAGCCGTGGCAGGCGCACTAGGTCCCGGATCCGCTGCCGGTACACGGCGGCCACCTGGGCGAGGTACGCGGGGGTGCTGATGGCCGTTTCGGCGGCACGCAGTTGGTGGCGCAGGCCCCGCCACGCCCGCCACCAGTCGCCGGCGCGGAAGGCGAGGGCGTGGGTGAGGGCGAGGACGGCAATGGTGATGAGGAGGTCCATCACCGGTCCCACACCTTCATGCGGCGGATCCAGACCTCGTCGACCCCGTTCTCGGTGCCCATCCAGGCACCGACCCCGGTGGCCTTAGGCGTGAAGCCGTAGGTCCGCTGGCACCAGCCCTTGGCCCCATCGAGGTTGGAGAACGCCATCTCGGGGTCGTGGCCCTCGTCGGTCTCGCCCTTGCAGACGATGTAGACCTGCGGCGCGGCCATCTCAGGCCACCTCCCCGCGTGCGGCCCGGGTGCGGACCATGGCGGCCCGCAGGTCGGTGACGGTGGCCCGGCAGCCGTCGATCAGGGCGTCCGTGCCGTCGACCAACTCCTGCAGCCGGGTGAGGTCGGTGACCTGGGGTCCGGGGCGTTCGCCGTTTCCCGTGCCGGGGCCGGTGGGCGGTGGGCTCGTCGGGCCGGGCTGGAACGGTGCGAAGCCGGCGGTGAGGGTGGGCATGTCGCGGAGGTCGTAGCTCACGACGCCACCGCCTTCAGCTCGGAGAGCTTCACCGGCAGGTTCTCGGCGGCGCACTCGAAGCACCCGGCCACGCACACCTCGACGAAGTGAGTGCGCCGGTAGCACAGGTGGCACAGGTTCTTGTTGTGGCTGGAGCAGCAGCTACCGGCGGCCGGCGTCGTCTTGCAGCGCCAGCAGTTCGGCTTGGCTGCGGCCCGTTCCGCGTGCTTCACGGCCTGCCGGTACTCGACCTCGTGACAGATTTCGTAGGCGGTGCGGCGGGAGTCGCCCTCGGCCGCCTGGTCGGTGACGTTCGGTTCGTTGGTCACGTACTCTGTCCCTTCGGTTGGCCCTCCGCTGATTCCTTGCCGGGATGCGGGGGGCTTGCTGCTGTCCGGGCCCGGGTGGGCACCGGGTGGATCAGGCGGCGTCGGCGGACGCGGCGCGGTCACTGCGGCGGCGGGCAATCGCGAGGTAGATCTCCGCGAGCGCCTGGCTCAGGGAGTCGGCCGCGGCCTGGCCAGCGGCGCTGTCGGGGTCGACGGGCGCGATGCGCTCCCTCGGGCCGGACGGCGCGGTCGGGGTGTGGGGGCCGGACGGGGGGTGGGTCATGAGGTCACCTCGAACAGCTCTTCGACGGTTGTCCCGAGGGCCTCGGCCATCCGCATCGCGGTCTCCAAGGTCGGCGTGACCTTGTCTTTGCGGCTTCGGTAGATGCTGCTTCGGTCGATGCCGATCAGCCGGGCCAGCTCGGTTTCGTTGACGTCCCCCCACCGCTTCTCGACTAGCTCGTCGAAAACGTCGGTCCGCATCCGAACCGGGGAGGGTGTTGCACTATCGCTACGGGGCGGTGCTGCGCTCATGCAACGACCATAGGCCGGACAAGCCGCCTGTTGCAACCCTGCAACACATCAGCCGTTCGGATGATTTGAAGTGACCCTGAAAGTCACCTACCGTTGCACCCATGCAACGTGGAGAAAAGGTGAATCGCGCTTGGTCTCGACGGAGTCTGAGACTGCGGCAAGAGCGCCGCACAACCCATCCAGACCCGTCCCGACCTGCGGAGATGCCCCACGGCTTGCTCTACCGTGTCCCGGTGGGCAACCCTGCATCGCAGTCCCGTGGCGCGTGGGCCGCATACGTCACCGCCGTCCGCGAGCGGGTCGGCATGTCAAAGTCCGAACTCGCCAGGCGGCTCGGCGTCGACCGCGGCACCGTCCACCGGTGGGAGTCAGAGACCAGCCGGCCGGAAGACGCCACCGTGGTCACCGCGTTCGCCGAGCTGTTCGACCTGGACACCGACGAGGCGCTCACCGCAGCCGGGCTCCGCGTCAGCGCGACCCCTCCGACGAGGCCAACCCGCGACGCACCCCTCGACCCTGACCTGAAAATCATCATGCGGCGGCTCACCGACCCAGCCACCCCCGAGGCCGAGAAGACGACGATTCGCGCGACGCTGCGGTACCTCGCGAACGTCGCCGAACAGCAGGAGCGCGGCGGGAGCCGCGGCCAGGACGACCGCGCCGCGAACTGATGCCCCGCCGCCGGAGCAACCTCTCCTCCGTGCCGGACCGGCCGGGCCGAGTCGTGTTCTACGTCCGCGTGTCCTCGCTGATGGGCCGCGGCGGCGACGACTTCCACAGCCCCGACGTGCAAAAGTCCGCGATGCGCCGCGCCACGATGGGCATGGAGGAAGTCGGCGTTGTCGACGACATCGACGTCTCTGGCACCCACTTCAGCCGTGACGGCATCGAGAAGGTCCGGGCCATGGCCCGCGCCGGCCACATCGACGCCATCGCCGTGTACGACGTCTCCCGGTTCGGCCGGGACGTACTGGAGTCGCTACTGGTGCTCCGCGAGCTTGCTCAGCACGGGGTGACGATCATCTCGGCGTGCGAACGGATCGACACGTCCACGCCGAGCGGCGAGTGGATGCTGACGAACCTCCTCGCCATCGCGCAGATGCGCGCCAAGGAGATCGGCCGGGGCTGGTCAGGGGCGATCTCGCAGCTTGCTGAGACCGGCAAACACCATGGGCGGCCCCTCGGGTACCAGAAGGTCGACAAACAACTGGTACCCGATCCTGTTGTTGGCCCCGCCATCACCGAGGTGTTCCGCCGGTACGCCGCCGACGAGCCGATCGGCGAGGTCACCGCCTACCTGGCAGCCGTGCGCGGGAAGGCCATGCACACCGCCAACGTCAAGACGCTGCTGCGCAACCCGGCCTACCTCGGGAAGGTTGTTGCCGCCGGTGAAGTCCTCCCCGGTGTGCACGAAGCCTTGACCGATGAGGTCACCTGGCAGCGGGTGCAGAATCGCCTCGCCGCAGAGGCGGGCACACCACCCCGGCACCTTGCGCCGACGTGGTCGCTGGTCGGCCTATGCGAGTGCCCCCACGGGCACAGGTTGCAGCGACAAGCCGACCGGCTGGTCTGCGGCCAGGGCCGCGGGGACGTCAAGGGCTCCGCCTGCGAGGGCGTGGGGCGTCCGCTGCTCGCCCGGGTTGAGGCCGAGGTGCTGAGGCAAACCGCCGAGTGGGCGTCGAATCTGCGCACCGACCATGTCGCGCGGGCGAGCCGCCTGGCGCGGATCACGTCGGACCGCGCGGACCGGGCGAGCCTGGAGCGTGAGGTGAAACGCGCTCGGGCGGGCATGGTCAAGTTGGTGAAGGACAACGCCCTAGAGGGCCTGCCCGAGGATGTATACAGGCAGGCGATGGCTGAGCTGCGGGAGGCCGAGCGCGCCGCCGGGGCCCAGCTCGCCCGCCTCGGTGTCGACGAGCCTTCGCCGGATCCGGAGGTCGCGGCCCGCGGCGTTGACGCGCTGCTGGCGCTGTGGAAGAACCCGGAGGCAACGCACGCGGACCGGAACAAGGCACTGCGGTCCGTCGTGGATCGGGTGGTGGTGCGGTCTGCGGCGCGCTGGCGAGAGCCAGAGGATAAGCGCGTCGAGGTGCTGTTCCGCTGGTGAGCGCTGTTAGCGCTCTGTGATGTCCCACGACTGTTACGTAAGTGTCGAACATCGTCCCTCCAGGGGGGATCGGGGCCTGCCAGCGCGAGTCGACTCGAAACGAGCATCGACACTGAGGGCGCCCTCCGCGAACACCCGTCCCCGACCTGTGGATGACGAACCCACCTGTGGACAACGCCCTGATCAAGCCCTGCTGTGGTACGCCCGACCCACCCGACCCGCCGTCCACGGTTTCCCAGGCCGCCCGAACTGGGTAAGGACTTGATCAACGCACCACCGACAGCTCCACGTCGACGAGAGGTCAGCGCCATGATGATCACTACCATCGGCTCCGCGAACGCTTCCGAGGCGCAGCGATGAGCGCCGTGGCGAACCCGGCCACCGTGGCTGAGTGCCTGCGGGTGGGCGCCGGGTTCTCGCAGGGCGACCGCAACTGGATCGCCGAGCAGTTCGGCACCCTCGACGCCCGGCTCGCCAGCTTCCACGCCGATGCCACCGAGCTGGAGGTGTCGGTGAAGGATCGGGAGGCGCGCGGCCAGAAGGTCACTCTGGAGTGCTGGATCGCCGGCCGACAGAAGATCGTCACCACCTCCGCCGAGGAGGACCTGCACGCCGCCCTCAATGACGTCCGGGACGACCTGCGCCGCAAGCTCAACGACGCCAAGACCCGCCAGGAGCCCCGGCACAACAAGCACCTGCGCGACGTCCCGCAGCCGCAGATCGACACAGACGAGCCCGAGAACCCGGCCCTCCGCGCCGACGAGGAAACCGCCTGACCCACGCCACACCCCCGCGATCTTGCACTTTCGAACGCCGAATGGCGGCAATCGCCCCTTACGCCGGGACACAAAGTGCAAGATCGCGGGGGCGAGCATCGGGCGGGCGTGGGCTACCGCTGGGTAGGTTGGCGGCGTAGCGTCGCGTTCGTGGAACCGGACGTGTTGGGGCCGCCGTACGAGCGGCAGACGATCGACCTGGGCACCGACGACGAAGGCCCCGTTGTCGCGACACTGGTCCGGCGGCGGGCCGAGCGCCCCACCGGGCGGGCCGTGCTCTACGTGCACGGCTTCGTCGACTACTTCTTCCAGACTCACCTGGCTGACTTCTTCGCCGAGCGAGGCTGGGATTTCTACGCGCTCGACCTGCGTAAATACGGCCGGAGTCTGCTCCCGGCCCAGACCCCGAACTTCTGCCGCGACATCAGCGACTACTTCCCCGAGCTGGACGCCGCCGCCGAGATCATCCGCAAGGACGACGGGCACGACACGCTGCTGGCGATGGGCCACTCCACCGGTGGCCTGATCATCTCGCTCTGGGCGGACGCCCGCCGCGACACCGACACCGTCGACGGCCTGGTGCTCAACAGCCCCTTCTTCGACCTGAACGCCCCCTGGGCGGTCCGTCGACCCCTCGCGGCCGCCGCGTCCCGGCTGGGCCGCAGGGCGCCGCACCGCATCCTGCCGTTCGGGCTGGGCACGGTGTACGGCGAGAGCATCCACTCCGACCACCGCGGCGAGTGGACCTACGACCTGGCGTGGAAGCCGCTGGCCGGGTTCCCGGTCCGGGCCGGCTGGCTGAACGCGATCCGCACCGGGCAACGCCGGCTGCGCGCCGGGCTGGACATCCAGGTGCCGGTGCTGCTCGCCTGCTCGACCCGGTCGTTCCGGGGCACCAGGTGGCACGACAACGCGACCCTGGCCGACGCCGTACTGGACGTCGAGCACATGGTCCGCTACGCGCCCCGCCTCGGTCGCCACGTCACACTGGCGCGCTTCGACGGCGGGTTGCACGACCTCACGCTCTCCGGCCCGGCCGTGCGGACGAAGGTCTTCGACGAGGTCGGCCGCTGGGCCGAGGCGTTCCTCGCCGCCGGCCCCACCGCGCCCGCCGACGCCGCGTCGACCGATCCCGGCCCGCCCGACGCCGCGCCGACCGACGCCGCGCGAACGGAGGCGGCCTCAGCTGCTGCCGCGCCCACCGATGCCGACCGCGCTGACACAGCGCCGGGCGACGCGCAGCCGGCCGACCCGGCGAAGGCGACGACGGCCGGCGGCTGACCAGGCCGGGCGCGCGGTTCAGACGTCGCCGGGCGTCGCCGCAAGGACGGCACTGATCCGGTCGAAGGTCGCCACCGGGTGCGCGCCGACACCGGGCAGGACCAAGCCCAGGCAGTACGGGGAAACCTCACCGGTGGCTTCGGCCTGCACGATGAAGACCGGCGCGCCGACGTACCCCGGAGGCAGCTCGGTGGTGATCAGCACGGCGTCCCCGTCGCGGACCACCCGCTCGATCGCGACCTCCAGTGGCCGCGACCCGTCTTCGCGTACCCCGTGGGCCAGCACGAAAGCGGAACTGGTGTCGGCGCCGAGGCGGGCGACCACCTCGGGCCCGGCGGCGATCCCCGCCGGCACCGGCTGGACGCGCCACCGCCAGCCTCCGTCGCCGGCATACCGGTGCAGGCCGGCGGTCGGCAACACGGCGACCCCGTCGCCCGCGAAGCGGGCCCAACCGGGCACGATCTCAGCCTCGGAAATGACGGCCGGGGCCACCCCCGCCGGCTCGGTGACGCTGGCCCGCAGGGTCAACTCACCACCCGAACCGCCCACCAGCTCGGCCGCCGTCAGCAGCGACTCTCCCACCGGGTCGTCGCCGCCCTGGAAGAAGAACGCGGTACCGACGTCGCCCGATGACCGGTACGGCAGGATGGCCCGACCGACGACCTGGCACAGCTCGTAGGCGACGTCGCTCTCGGCGTCGGAATCCAGCAGCACCAGCCAACGGTACGGTCCGGTGCCGGGCCGCCTCGCGGTAACCCGGATGCCCGCTACGAGGCGGACGTGAGACTCTGCTCGGCAACGTGGACGCGGGCACCCTTTCGCCGTCGGGCAGTGGCACGGCGGTACCCTCTGGGCGCGACATCCACGCCACACGCGCCCGTAGCTCAGCGGATAGAGCAGGGGACTTCTAATCCCAAGGCCGCAGGTTCGAATCCTGCCGGGCGCACAGGTACTTCTCTGATCTGACCGGCCCGCGTGGGGCTATTCGTGGTGCGAGCGCGCTACGGTGGCCCCGTGGCAGCCTCGAACGGACGCACCAAGCGCCAGAGCGGCGAGATCGAGACCCTGCTGGCACAGTGGACGAGCGACGCCACCAACGCACCCGCGCGACCCTCGACCAACTCCTGGACCGGTGGCTTGGGGTGGCCGACATCGAGGCGACCACTCGGGGTGTACGCGGCCTGGCTTTCAGGGTCGGACCAGCAGGCAGCCGGGACGCTGGCCGCTCGGATGCCGCTGCGCCCAGTCACTTCAACTTAAGACATTGCGGCGCGCAGCTCGTGCCAAGCGATAGCGGCCGAGCTACGTCACCGACTGGGCAGGCTCGTAGCTCCAGCGTTGCCCATATTCAAGACCTGCTCTACCTTCGACTGAATCGGGCACAGAAATCGTTACGGCAGCGCCCGATCTAACGGTTACACCGATCTTATAGTTGTCGCGCTGGCCGCCATGCAAGCCGCCGGATTGGCTGCAGCCCAGCTGCGCAGGCCAGGCCAGGAAACGGATCCAACGACGAGATCGTCGCCAGATGGCGGCGTGGTGGACTACACGTGTGCCTCGTCGGCTACGCAGGCGATGGCACGAGGCATGGCAAGCGTGCCAGCCTCTACCGCGGTGCTATCGGGGCCACATTGGAAGGGTCCGCGGCCGGCAGCTGAGTGCTGTACGATGCCGGACCCGAAGGGCCGCCGGTCGATCGGTGCGGCGGGTGTGCCGCTACAACCAGTTAGAAGTAGGCCGGCATCCAGGGCGACAGGCCAGTGTTTCTTGGCGCAACGGGCATTCGATTCTCCCGCGCTAGTCGTCCGAGAACATGATCCCCACATCGTCGGGGCCAGGTCTTCGATGGCAGCAGATATAGTCGATCATGAGCAAGCGGTTGCCATCTATGTGTGCTTCGTGAAAGATAAGACTCTCACGTTACGGGAAGTTTGGAGGGGCGCGCATGGCCGAAGGAAGAGGGCTCTCACGACGTCAAGTGCTGCGGGTTGGTGCCGTGGTCGGATCTAGCGTCACCCTGGTCGCACTCTCAGAACAAGCGGCCTCGGCGGATCCCGCCGCGAGCAGCACCCAGGCTACCTCACGGGGTGAATTGGCGAGGGTATCTGCGGCGGATGAACACGGGGCGGTTGTCGGCCCGCCAAACGTTGACAGCCGAAGCGCGATCGGTGCCGCCGAAAAGGTGCCGATCGCCGGTTTCCCAGACGGCATCACGCCTCGCCCGGGTGACCTTGTTACTGTGACCGACCTGTGGCCAGGTCTGGCGGTAGCCGCGGTACCCCTCGTGCACTGGCTGACCGGTGTGCCGAAAGTGGCCGCCGGTGGCGGCTATGAGTTGGCCGGCCAGCGCATCGCTGCGTCACCACTGCTCGACCGCAAGCGTACGTCCAGGATGCAGATCTGCCTCTTGGAAACGGAGCTAGCCGAGGCGCAGGTACTCGCAGTCCGTCAGGCATGACATGCCGGACGTGATTGACGCCAGCGTGCGTTTCCTCGCGGCGGCTGTTCTGCTCTACAGCGGAGCGCAGAAACTCGTAGCACCCGGTGCCATTCGTCAGACGCTTGCGGCGCTTAGGCTGCCGAGCCCGCCGGTCCTGGCCGTAATGGTTGGTGCCGCGGAGTTGATAACTGCAGTTCTCCTGTTGGCCGCTCCTCGCGTCTGGGTGACCCCAACCCTGGTGGTCGCGCTCGGGGCTTCGTTCGCAGGCGCGGCCGCCCTCGCCCTGACCCGTGGCGAATCAGTGCGTTGCGCCTGTTTCGGCCGTGGATCGGAGACCAAATTGGGCAGCACGCAGCTAGCGCTGCTCCCGGTTTGGCTTGGGGTGGCGTGGGTGACGCGCTCCGGGTCGTCTGAGCTTTTCGACGGTATCTCCTGGGTCGCCGTGACGGCGCTGGCACTGTCCCTTGTCATCGCAGTAGGTCAACTGTTACCTCAGGCCCTGCGAAGCAGGAGCTATCTCAAGGTGTTGGAGCGTCAATGGGTTTCCTCTGGATCGTCGTCGCAGCACTAAGCGTAACCATGGTGATCTGCCTGCTGGCTCTCGTTGACCAGTACCAGACCTTGGAGCTGATTCGCGCGGCCCTCAAACTCGAGGATAATCCCTCGCCGATCCCATTTCCGACGGACGGATCGATCAAACCCTCACTGATTGGTCTACCGACGCAGCTAGACACGCAGCCACATCTCACGCTCTTGTTTCTCTCTGTATCGTGCACTACTTGTCGGGCCATCGCCGAGGGCTTGCGCCGTAAGGATCTCGACCATATCTGGATCGTGCTGCAGCAGGCGCATTCCAGCGAGGAGGGTCGCATGTGGCTCGAGGGGATGAACATGCCCGTTGATCGGGCAACTGTCGATCTCGACGAGCGGGTCGCACAAGCAACTCGAATTGACATTGTGCCCTCGGTAATTGTTTACCGGTCAGGTGAACCAATTCTGGCCCAGACGTTGCCGTCCTTTAGGCAACTGCAACCGCTATTGTCTCCTCGGATGTCGTCAGCCCTGCCCGTAGCTAAGGAAGGAACCGTCCGGCTATGACTGATTTAATCGAATGCGTGACGTCAACCGAGACAGCCTCGCTTGCCGAAAGCGGAAGTCGCCGTCGGTTCGCGATCATGGGGGTCGCATCCGCCATTATCGGCGGCCTAGCTGCTGTTGTGAAATCATCCCCGGCGGTTGCCGATTGCCTAGGCTCCCCCTGCTGCTCCCTGGCCAGTTGTACGCGATGCAACTATAACGTTGCGCCAGACCGCTACACGTGCCCGTCAGGCTATTACCGCACCATGTGGACCTGCAAGACCGCGAATGGCCGGATGTATGGTTGCGGTGAGTGCAGCACGGATTCGAGCAGTTGCTGGAGGGGCTCGTTCGCTTGCTCGATCTGGTTCGTATGGTAGCTCTTTGGACGGTCGGACTTGCGGCTGTCGCGGGCTTCGCCCAGCTATTCAGCCCTTGAGGACAGTCTTTTATCGGAGTAATCCGCCCCTTCGTGCAAGGGGATTCATCCCGACTGGCCAAAAGCGGCATGCGCTTCATCGCTATTTTGTCCATCGCGCATGTCGTGATGGCGGGTTTCGTAACAGCGTTGGTGTATCAGGTTGGTAGTCTCATTGCACCGCACGTCGCTGATCGGGTCGCCGTCGTGCTGTGCCTAGTGGCGGCACTGGTGGCGGCCTTCCTCGACGCCAACGCGATCAGAACTGACTCCTTCGCGCCCGGGCTCCAGAGGCAGACGTCGAAGGAGCTTGGGCACCGCGAGAACATGCCGACATGGGTCGCGCCCATGATCTGGGGTTTGGACACCGGACTCATGTGGAGCACCTTCCGGGTCTCTGCGACAACATGGGTGCTGTTGGCTGCTGCGTTGCTGAACGTAGCCCCGCAATGGAGCGGGCTGGTCTTCGGTATCGCGTTTGTTGTTCCGCTGTCGGTGGCTGTCCTGATCGGTCGCGGCAGTCTGAGTCAACTCAGTCGGTCAGGTCCACGGCGATTGGCTCAACTGGCGGCTATTGGCGTGGCGATAGTCCCAGCAGTAGCCGTGGCCGCGACGAGCGTGTTCTGACGGTCGGCTGGGGTTCGGGTTTCCGGCCCCAGCCGCTGTCTGTCACGGGCATTCATCCGTGAGTTCATGGAGTAGCCGACGATCCGGATCGACAACACGTCCTTGATCGCGCATAGGTACAGCTTGCCCTCGCCGGTGCGGCGTTCGGTGATGTCGGCCAGCCACAACCTCTCCGGCGTCAGAGGGTAGTTCCTGCGGTTGCGGCCACTGTGGTGCACCCGGGGATGGTGAACGCCGGTCCGATCGTCAACGACATGACCGGCGTTCAACACGACCTGTCAGCGCCGCAACCATCCGCACGAAGGGTGTGCTCAGCCCTGCTGGTGGCGCTCATTGCGCCGAAGGGCCTCTTCGAGTTGGTCCTCAAGAATGATGATTCGGCAGGCCGAGGCCATGTCGGTGCCCTGGTCGCACATCTCCCGGGCTCTCGCGGCAAGACGCAGTTGGTAGCGGGAGTAGCGACGGTGCCCGCCACTGGAGCGCTGCGGGTCGATCAGCTTCGCATCGCCGAGTCGGCGTAGGAAGTCCTGCGAGCAGCCGAGGATCTCGGCGGCACGGCCCATCGTGTAGGCGGGGTAGTCCTCGTCGTCGAACATGTCGTCGGGTTGAGCCATGGAACCTCCATCACGAGGGCCCCGGTGCTCGGAAGCACCGGGGCCCAAGGGTTGTGGGTCAGGAACACCATCTACCGACAGAACGTCGGCTTGTCTTGTCCGCACCAGCCGTCAGGGACGGCTTCGGGTGCGAGGATCGCATAAGCGTGACCGGAGACCACCTCTCGTTCGATGGAAACTGCGGTGTCCGCGCCCAGCCCACGAACGCGACTGGCAGCGGGCGATCCAACGGTGTAATGCCCTCCCTTGCCTCTGATTTCCTCTGTCGTCCTCCGTGCTGTCCGTCGGTGTCCGAGCCCCACGCGACTTCATGGCCCTGACACGTGCGACGAACCTTTCTCAACCTCGGGCGAAGCCCTGAACGAGCGTCGGCCTCACCCGCTGTCACACGCCTTCCACGTACTACCCAGCGACGGCACGTGCCCGTCGCCGAGATGAGCAGGCCCTAAGGCTTCCTGGGCCCCGCTCCTTCGCCCTCGTGCGGGGCGGCAACGTCAGCGTCTTTGTTTGCTCTCTCGACCCCAGAAACATTAGCCGGGGACGGCACGAAAATCTAGCGCTTCTCCCATAGATTTTTTCCCGACACGGATGGAGGTAGCCCCGCCGACGCCTCGACAGCTAGGCGCGTCACGACGGCCCTGCTCGCTAGAAAGTGCCCGGCGGGTGTCTACGGGTTGGCCGGCCTACGGCGTTAATAGGGCGTGACGTTCGAGGAGTACGCGTTCGCTCGCACTTCGGCGCTGGTGCGGCTCGCCCGGCTGCTGACCGGTGACGAGCATCGGGCCGAGGACCTGGTTCAGGAGGTCCTTGCCCGGGCGTACGCCCGGTGGGGGCGCATCTCGCGGACGGACCAGCCGGACGCGTACGTCCGGCGCATGCTCGTCAACACCCACAACTCGTGGTGGCGTCGGCTCAGCAGCCGGGAGATCTCGGTTGCCGCGGTGCTCGATCGGGCCGACGGGGTGGACGAGGCCGCCGGGATCGCCGAGCGCGACGCGCTGTGGCGGTTGGTCTGTGATCTGCCGGCACGTCAGCGCACCGTGATCGTGCTGCGCTACTACGAGGATCTGGACGACACGTCGATCGCCGAGATCCTCGCCTGTTCGACCGGGACGGTACGCACACACGCCAAGCGGGCCCTGGCGGCGCTGCGTCGACGACAGGGTGCGGCAACCCACGCATGGGCAGGAGAGCTCTGATGTTCAGTGACCTCGACGAGCAGCTCGCCAGCACACTCAAGCATCGGGCGGGAGGCGACATCGACCCGACGCCGATCGTGCGACAGGCCCGGCATCGGGGCCGGCGGTTGCGACTGCGGCGGCGGGGGCTGATCACCGGCGGCGTGGCAGCGGCGTGTGTCGCTCTCACCTCGGTGGTGCTGGCGATCCCAGGCGTTCGGGGCACCGACGACCCGGTCATGCCGGTCGCGGCACTGATGCTGCCGGAGGCACAGAGTGATGGGACCGTACGCCCCGAGGAGGTCGGCGCCGATCCCGCGACAGTGCACTTCACGGCCGACACGCTGGTGAACGGTGCCGACTTCGCCACGTGGCGCACCGGGCGCGGCATCGAGAGCGTCGAGTTCCGGGGTCCGGGCGGTCAGGCCCGTTTCGTGCTGGCGCGCACCGAGGCGTTGCTCGACGGGCTCCAGCAGACGTTGTCGTCGCAGGGGCGACCGCAGGGACGGACCGAGGTGCGGGTCGGCGACCGCTCGGGGGTCGCCTGGTTCGATCCGTCCGGCGACCGGAAGCTGTGGTTCGTCCGCTGGCAGCCCGCCGACGGGCTCTGGGCCCAGGTGGACACCTACGCGACCACCCTTGACGACGCGACGGGTACGGCGAGCCGGATGCGGTTCGACGGCGCCCACCGGTGCGTCGTGCCGTTCCGCCTGGAGTCGCTGCCGACCGAGGGACGGCTGCTGGAGTGCTCGGTCACGCTCGGCCGTTCGGCGCGGGACTTCTTCGTCGAGGGCGCTCTGGTGGTCGGTGACGCGTCCGGCCGTTGGCTGACTGTTCGGGCGCAACCCGCCCCGGCCCGCGACGCCCGACCCGGGGATCTCGTCGCCGGCCCGTACCGGGCTCGTCGGCAGGGCAGTGACGTCCTGGAGATGACCGTCAAGCCCTGCGTCGTCGAGGCGTTCCGCAAGGGTTGGGGGAACGGCTACACCGAGGCGGAGGGCTTGGCGATCCTCGGCGGGTACCAGCCGGCCCGCGACCTCGACCGCCCGGAGACCTGGTGACGCCGGCTAGACGGGCCCCAGCAGGGCGGCCAACGCCTCGTCGCCCTGACCGAGCTGCAGAGCGCCCGTAGCGGGCGCGATCAGGAACCGTCGGCAGCCGTCGAGTTCCACGTACCGGTCGGGGCCTGCTTCTTCGAGCGGGCGCAGCACCGCGAAGCGGCTCGCCGGGGTGGCACAGTCGACCACCGCCCGGCGGTTGGACAGCCCCCGGAGCACGCCCGCCTGACGCTCGGCCGGCAGCGGGCCGCCGTACACGAAATCACCCGGCGGTTTCTCGCCCTCCTGAAGCGACGCGGGCACCTCGTAGACGCAGAGGCGCAGCGGCCCGGCGGTCGAGCGGGCCGGCGGAGGCGGCCCGGGGCGGCCGTTGCGGGTCTCCACCCACACCAGGTCCGTCCACTGTTGGGCACATCCGGCCGCATCGGCCGCCGCAGACTCGACCTGCCGGATGGTACGGGTGTCCACGGTGGCCCACTGCGGCCCGGACAGCGCGGCGATCACCTCGGGGCGCGGCTTGTCGCAGGAGTTCTTCGGGATGTGGGGCCGCAGCCAACGCCCCCGCTCGTCCACCAGTGCGAGCCACGGTGGGATGACCATGCCGAGGGTGCAGGCGACCTCCCCGTCGGCCTGTTCGTCGGGCAGGCGCAGCGCGGTGAGCAGCCGTCCGATCTCCTCGGCGCGTCGCTCGGTGGCGACCTGCTCCTGGCCGCCGTTGGGACCCGGCCGAATCTCCCGCCCGCAGACCACGGCCGCGACCGGTGTGAACGTGGGGTCGACGCGCCCGACCGTCGGCTCGTCCACGGCCGGTGGCGACGTCTCGGTGGTCATCTCGCCGGCCCTGGGCGCCTCCGTGGCGCAGGAGGTCCACCCGTCGACGATCTGAGCCGGAGCGGGTTCGTCGGCCCGACCCGGCCCAACCTCCGTGCCACCGCAGCCGCCCAACGTCATGCCGAGCAGTGCCACCGCGAGTGCCGTGCGGGACGAGCGCATCCGGCTCACCACCTTTCCATCCGGGGATGAGACGGACGACGGGCGCCCCCGGTTCCGGCCGGGTGGTCGCTGCATCGCACACGGTGATCGACTCGGTTTTCATGATGTCGGGTGGTCAGTCGGCTCCGGACACCCCGACTTCCGTGAACGCGAGTGGATCACGCCCGCACGCCGCAGCGCCCGCGCGCCGCAGCGCCCCGAACGCCACAGCGCCCGCACGCCGGCGGCGTGACGCGGACGACCAGCGGGGACGCCGCCGGGTTGACCCGGGCCACCCGCCGGCAGAATGGCCGAATGGCACATCTGGGACTTGTCGCGCTGCTGGTCAGGGATTACGACGAGGCGATCGACTTCTACGTCGGCGGCCTCGGTTTCGAGCTGGTGGAGGACACCGCCCGACCGGACGGCTCACGCTGGGTCGTGGTCCGCCCGGCGGGGGCCCGGGAGACGGCACTGCTGCTGGCCCGGCCGAGCAGCGCCGAGCAGCAGGCCCGGATCGGCGACCAGACCGGCGGCCGGGTCGGACTGTTCCTCTACACGGAGGCTTTCGCCCGGGACCATGCCCGGATGGTGGCGGCCGGGGTGCGTTTTCTGGAGGAACCGCGACACGAGGCGTACGGTTCGGTAGCGGTGTTCGTCGATATCTACGGAAACCGCTGGGATCTCCTTCAGCCCCGCAGCACAGAGTGACACATTAGCGACACTCCGCACACAAGGGATAACCCCGTCACGGTCCGCCATGCTATTGTCCGATGTCGATCTACGCCGCGTGGACCCGGACCGGGTCGTTGTCGGAAGGACACTTCCCGATGCCGGCCGTTGCCACCCCAACCGTGCCGCCGCCCACGCTGGACAATCCGGCCGGCGGGGCCCTGGGCCTCATCTTCACCACGCTGCCAGCGCTGCTGCGGGTGAGCTGCGGGCTGTTCGGCGCGGCGGTCGCGGTGTCGGTGCAGACCCCGCCGGTGCGGCAGGCGGTGCTGCTGCCCGCCGTGGCGGTGCTGACCGGCTGGTCCCTCTGGTACGCACACCGCGCGTTGCGCCACGGCATCGGGCCCGGCCTCGTCGGAGGTGACGTGGCGATCACCGCGCTGACCTGCCTGCTCATCCCGGTGCTGGTGGCGCCCGAGGTGCTGCCCGGCGAGGGCAGCTGGATCGCCGTGCTGGCCAGCACCACGGTGATCAACACACAGGCCACGACCTCGGCGCGCTGGTCGATCCCGGCCGGGCTGCTCGTGATAGCCACCTACGTGACCGGGGCGCAGGCCGCCGGCAACCCCGCCGAAGCCCGGGCGCACGCGGCCACGCTGCTGGCGCAGACCGCCTGCACGGCGATGATGGCGGCGGTCATGCGCCGACGCATCGGCCGGGCGGACCGGGCCTTCGTCGAACACCAGCGGCTGACCCGGGAGGCGCTGGTCGCGCGCGCCGCCCGCGAGGCCGAACGCCAGCAGAACCGCGACCTGCACGACACGGTGCTCGGGACGCTGACCATGGTGGGGCTGGGCGCGGTGGCCGGGCCTTCGGCAGCCTTCCGGGACCGCTGCGCGGCCGACCTGCGTACCCTCGTCGCGCTCACCGACGTCGGCCCGGTGGCCGGTGACGGCCCGGTGCCGCTCGACGGGCGGTTGCGGCTGGTGGCCGGCCGGCTACCCGAGCTTGCGATACGGCTGGACCTGGCGTCCTGCGCCGTCCCGGTCGGCGTGGCCGACGCGATCAGCGAGAGCGCCTACGCGGCGCTGTCCAACGTGGTCCGCCACGCGCCGGGTGCCGGGGCCACGCTGCGGCTGACCCGCGACGCCATCGGCGTCGTGGTCGAGGTCGCCGACGACGGCCCCGGCTTCGACCTGGCCACCGTCCCACCGCACCGGTACGGGTTGCGCGAGTCCATCCGTGGCCGGATGACGACTGTCGGTGGCCGGGCGGACGTGCACTCGGCCGTCGGCGTGGGCACCCGGATTCGGCTGGAGTGGCCCGGTGTCGGCTGACCTGAACGCCCCGGCGCACCCCACCGACGCGCCGGAGACACCGAACCCGACCGGCGTTCCGACGCCCCGGGAGCCGGACTCCCCCGCGGCTCTCGCCGCGCCGGCCGCCGTGGCACACGCGTCCGACCGGGGTGCCCGGATCGCCGCCGTCGCCATCGCGTTGGCCTGGCACGTCGCGATCGCGCTGCCGGCGGTGCTGTCCGCCCGTGCGGAGTTCGCCGCGCCAGCGGTGGTGCTCGGCGCCTGGGTACTGGTCGCCGTGACCGGCGCGATCGCCGGGGTACGCCTGCTGCAGGGCTCGCCACTGCCGCCGTGGCCGCTGGCCGGGCTGCTGCTTGTCGTCGACGCGGCCGTCTTCGCCGCGGCCGGTGAGGGGCAGTTGTTCACCGCCGCCAACTGGGTGTGGGGCACGCTCGGCTGGTTCTTCGTGCTGGCGGTGTGGGGCCGGCGCGTCGTGGGGCTGATCGCGCTGCTCAGCACGCACGCGTTGATCGCGTTGGTCGCGGTGCTCGGGCACGGCCCCGATCCGGCCGACGTGGCCCGCTACGTGATGTACGTCTACGGCACGTTCTCGCTGCCGGTGGCGGTCTTCGTGGGCAGCACCGTCATCGTCGGCCTGGCTCGGGATCGGGCCGCCGTATCGGCCGCCGGCCACGCGATGGCCGCGGAGCGGGACGCCGCCGAGCGGGGCCTTCGGGAACGCCGGGACCGGCTGGCCCTGGTCAGCTCGGCGGCCGGGCGGGTCCTCGGGGACCTGGCCGCCGGCCAGGCCGACCCGGACGACCCGGAGGTGCAGCGCCGGTGCATGCTGGCCGCCGCCCGACTGCGTCGGCTGATCGCCGAGTCCGACGATGTGCCCGACCCGCTGTTGCACGAGTTGCGAGCCGCCGCCGACCTGGCGGAACGCAACGGCCTTCCGATCGACCTGGTCACCATCGGCACCCCGCCGCCGCTGCCGGTGGAGGTCCGCCGCCGGCTGGCCGACCCGCTCACCGGCACCCTCGCCGACGCCCGGGAATGGGCGCGTCTGACAGTGGTCTCCGGCTCGGACGAGGTGGTGGTCGGCCTGGTCACACCGGACCGGGAGGGGCCGGAGTCGACCGGCCCGCCCCCAGGGGAGCACAACGACGGGCCGGTGGAGTACCTCTACGAACGGGACGGAAACATCAGATGGGCGCAGACCCGGTGGCGGCGGTGACCGGCGATCGACCGGTCGGGGTGGCGATCGTCGACGACCATCCGGTGGTGGTCGAGGGGGTCCGCGCCTGGCTCGCCACCGAGCCTCGCCTGACGGTGCTCGCCACCGGCGACGACCCGGACGCGGTGCTACGGGCGGCGCCGCACGCCGACGTCATACTGCTCGACCTGCGACTGCACGGGCGGATGGCGTTGGACAAGTTGGCCGAGCTGAGCGCCGCCGGCCGGCGGGTGGTGGTCTATTCGGAGCACACCGACCCGCAGACGATGCTCGCCGCGCTGGACGCCGGGGCGGTGGCGTTCCTGGCCAAGCACGAGGGCCGGGAACACTGCGTGGAGACGGTGCTGGCCGCAGCGAGCGACCGTCCGTACGTGCCGCCGGCGCTGGCCGGTGCGATGGTCGGCGACCCACGGCCGGACCGGCCGATGTTGTCCGACAAGGAGCGTGAGGCGCTGCTGCTCTGGTTCCAGTCGATGTCCAAGGCGTCGGTGGCCCGGCGGATGCAGATCAGCGAGCACACAGTGAAGCAGTACGTCGACCGGGCACGGATCAAGTACACCCGGGCGGGGCGACCAGCCGCCACAAAGGCGGCACTACTCGCCCGTGCGATCGAGGACGGTCTCGTCCGCCCGGAGGAGATCGGCATCTACCGGTCACAGGCGACACACGACCGGCCGACCCCCTAACAGGCGTCATGACAGGGGCGCTCCGGTCCGGAAGGCTTTCTTACACAGCCAGCTGACCGGAAGGTCGTGACGATGCACGCCGACGCGTCCCCCTTCTTCATCGGTCCCCACCGGTTCGACGCCCCCGACGACGACGTGGGCCCGACCCTGGACCGCCGCTACAACCTGCGACCCATGCCCGGCGAGCGGTTGCTCGGGCGACACCGGCTGCTGGTCGCGGGCTACCTGCTCGGGCCGAGCGAGGTGCGACGCCGCTGGCAGTTGCCCGAGCCGGTCGCGGTGACCGTCACCGACCAGCGGATCTGCTGGGTGGGCAGCGGCTCGCACCTGTCGCTGGTCGCCGACGGCACGCACCGGGCCCGACCGCCGGCCCGACTCAACGGCCTGATGAGCGGTCAGATCCGCTGGCAGTGGCCGTCCCGGTTGGAGCTGCCGACGAGCGCGCCGGACGCCCCGGCCCAGCTGCTGATCGTCTGCGACGCGTTGCGCACCATTCAGCAGCCGGCGTTGGCCCTCAGCGGAATGACGGCCGAGGTCGTGGCGCTGGCCCGGCAGGTCCGGCGGGCGGTTGCCATGTTCCGGCTCAACCGTCCACAACTGGTCGACCTCTCGGCCCAGGAGCGCGACGTGCTGCTGCTGCGGGCCGGCCCCGGTCTGCTCGCCGGCGACACCCGGATCACGCTGCCCGGCTCGTTGCCGGTGGAGTTCCACTCCCGGGACGACTACTACCGCTCAAGACCGGATCCGACCTCGTGGGGCGGGCTCGCCGGCGGCGCAGCATCCGGGCAGCGGTGACACGGAACGTCCGGGTCGGCAGACACCGTCCATCCAGCTAGGGCGTGCGTCGAAGCCTCGGGGCCGCCGAGAACGTCGACACACGCCTTCAGCGTCAGGCGCTGGGGGCGCGGTGCTCGGCGGCGGCGTCCAGAGCGGCGGCCTCCTCCGGTGAGGGCGCGCTGCCCCCCAGGTGCGCGGGCTGCCACCAGGTGTCGTCCGGGCCGGCCGGGGTGTCCGGATAGTCCCGCTGCGCCCGGTCGACGAGGGCGCTGAGGCGGGTGGTCAGCTCGGCGGCCAGCACGTTCGGGTCCGGGAAGTCCGCCGGGCTGATCGGCTCGCCGATCAGGATGGTGATCGGCGTGTGCCGACGGGTCAGAGTGCGCGGGCGGCCCTTGGTCCAGAGGCGCTGGGTGCCCCACAACGCGACGGGCAGCACCGGCACCTTCGCCGAGCGTGCCATCCGGACCGTGCCGCTCTTGAGCTCCTTGACGGTGAACGACCGGCTGATCGTCGCCTCGGGGAAGACGCCGACGACCTCGCCCTGCTTGAGAGCGCCGACGGCGGCGCGGAACGAGGCCGCGCCGGCCTGCCGGTCCACCGGGATGTGCCGCATCCCTCGCATCAGCGGGCCGGAGATCTTGTGGGTGAAGACCGAATCCTTGGCCATGAAGCGGACCAGCCGGCCCGACGCGTTGGCGCCCAGACCGGCGAAGATGAAGTCGAGGTAGCTGACGTGGTTGCTGGCCAGCACCGCCCCGCCCGTGCGGGGTACGTGGTGGGCGCCCTCGATGGTGATCTTCAGGTCGAGGACCCGGAACAGCGTCTTGGCGGCGGCGATAACGGGCGGGTACACGAGCTCCGGCATTCGCAGAATCTACCCTGACCGGCTGGGGATCGGCTGGGTGGCGACCCGGCGGCGGCGACGCGGGCGGCGGCGCCACCGCCGGTTCGGCGGCCGACTCGGTCAGTCGGCGAGGTTGTCCAGGTCCAGTCGACCCCGGGCGAACGCGTCCACCCGGCCCCAACGACCGGGGATGTCCAGCACCTCGATGCGACCCATCCCCACCGGCAGCCGTGGCTCGACCGCCAGGTGACCCTCGTGCGGCTCCAGACCGAGCATGGTGCGCAGCAGCAGCAGCGGGGTACCCGTCGACCAGGCCTGCGGGCTGCACGCCGTCGGATACTCCACCGGGAACTTGGTCAGCTCCCGCGGGTAGCCGCCGAACGCCTCCGGCAGGCGACCGTCGAAGTACGTGGCAGCGTCCAGGATGCCGTTGGCGATGGTCGCGGCCTCCTCGGCGAAGCCGTACCGGCGCAGACCCCAGGCGATGAACGAGTTGTCGAACGGCCAGATCGTGCCGTTGTGGTAGCCGATGGGGTTGTAGCGAGCCTCCCCCTCGGCGAGGGTGCGCACCCCCCAGCCGGAGAAGAGCCGCGGCCCGACCAGGTGCGCGGCGAGTTTCTCCGCCCGCTCCGGTTCGACGATCCCGCTCCACAGCAGGTGGCCGATGTTGGAGCTGAGGATGTCGCACTGCCGGCCGTCCGGGTCCAGGGCCAGGGCGAAGTACCCGCCGTCGTCCACCCACCAGTCCCGGTTGAACCGCTCCTTCAGCTCCGCCGCCTCCCGCTCCAACTGGTCGGCGAACTCCGGGTCACCCCAGAACTCGCGCGCCAACCGGGCCGCGCGGACCTTCGCGTCGTACGCGTACCCCTGCACCTCGCAGGTGGCCCGGGGAAAGGGCGGCAGCGTGCCGTCGGAGTAGGAGATCGAATCCCAGGAGTCCTTCCAGCACTGGTTCTCCAGGCCGGTGTCGGTGTTGCGTCGCTCGTACCAGATGTATCCGGTGCCAACCAGGTCGGCGTAGTTGTCGATCCACCTCAGCGCCGCCCGGGACTCCTGCTCCAACTCCTTGACCAGCGCGACGTCCCCGCTCCACCTCTCGTACTCGTCGAGCAGCACGATGAACAGCGGCGTCGCGTCCACCGAGCCGTAGTACGGCGAGTGTGGCTGCTCCTCGAAGGCCGCGGTCTCGCCGTAGCGCATCTCGTGCAGGATGCGCCCGGGGTCCTCGTCCCGGAAGTCGTCGAACCGGCTGCCCTGCAGGGACGCCAGGATGCGCAGCGTCGTCTTCGACAGCTGCGGGGTGAACGGCAGTGTCTGCAGGCAGGTGAGGATGCTGTCCCGGCCGAACATGGTCATGAACCAGGGCAGACCGGCGGCCGGCAGGGTGGCGCCGCCCAGCGACAGCGGCGAGAAGCGCAGCGCCGCCAGGTCGATCAGACTGCGCCGGTACGTGCTCGCCACCCGGCCGTGCTCGCTGTTGACCTTCGGCGCGTCGGCGATCCACTTCTCCAGGTCGTGCTGGAGGGCGAGCCGCTCGGTGCCGTGTTTGCGCAGGCCGAACCGCAGGTCCCGGCCACCGGGCCCGACCGCGTAGGTCTGGACGTCGATCGAGGCATCCCACTGCTCGTTGGGCTCCAGGTGCACGGTGTACGCGAAGCCCTTGCTGTCGTACCGGGCCGCCATCGACGACGAGATGACCGTCTCCCGCCGGAAGTTTCCCCGCCGGTACCCCAGCCGCAGCCGGTCCGACTCGACCTCGGTGTAGATCTCGCCCTTCTTGTTGAGGATCTCGTCCTTCACCTGGAACAGGTCGGCGAAGTCCGACGCCGCGTCCATCCGGACTTCCAGGTCGACCGGCTTCTCGTCGTGATTGAGGATGGTCAGCTTCTCACAGAAGCTGCCGCCCACCGCGCGCTCGCGGATGATCGACAGCTTCGCGTCCACGTAGTGCGTGGCCATCCCCGGGACCAGGAAGAATCGCGACTCGAAGTACTGCAGGTCGTCGTAGGAGAGCGAGTTGAGTCGCTCACCGTTGATGGTCAGCACCCAGGTCGACAGGAACCGGGTGTCGATGGAGAAGAGCCCGGTGGGCTCGCTCGGCGTCGCCTCGATGTCACCGGTGTCCTCGCAGACGACGAACGTGTTGCCGTCCAGGATCCGGATCGTGTTGCTCTGCCCCATCAGTGCTCCTCCCCCGCGAATCGCCGACGCGGCCCGCGGGCGTCCGGGGAACCCGGAAAGATCCGCTCCACCTGTACGACGAGGCGAGCGTCACCGGACACCGTCATGTCCCCCCGCAACAGCGCGGCCAGGCCGTGCTCGCGCCCCGAGGCGATGTCGTCGAAGAGGACCGGGCTCGCGCCGATCACCGTGTCGGCCTCCTGGTCCTCCTGACTGACGCTCAGCCGGCCGTGGTCGATCCTCAGCAGCCAGTGCCGGGTCTGCGCCCCCTCGTGCAGGTCGATCCGCAGCGTCCCGGAGGTCTTGGCCAGCAGAGGTTCGTACCCCCGCCGGTCCAGGTCCTCGAAGAACCTCGTGGTCGCGTCCACCATCGGGTCCACTCCTCCCAGTTGCCGGGCCGGGGATCCCACCCACCGCGCTCGCGTCGCACGGACGGCCGGCGTTGCACGTCCCCGCACGGGTCCCCGCCGCTCCCCCGCTCAACCTCGCCCGATCCGGGTGAGCAGGGGGGTCGAGACGCCACGCGCCGGCCCTCCCGGAAGGGAGAGCCGGCGCGCGCCGCGGCGGACGGGTCAGTTGTTCGGGTCGTCGGCGCTGATGTCGGCCAGGACCGACTGCGGTTCGCGCTCGACAGCGAGGTCACCCATCGACACCAGGCCGACCAGGCGCCCGTCGTCGATCACCGGGAGTCGGCGTACGGCGTACGTCCGCATCAGGTCTGCGGCGGCCACGGCATCGTCGTACTGACTCACCGTGATCACGTCGCGAGTGGTGATCTGGTTCAACCGGGTCGAGCCCGGGTCCATGTTCTCCGCGACACCTCGGACCGTGATGTCCCGGTCCGTGACGATGCCGACCACACTGTCACCGTCGGTAACCACCACATCGCCGATCGCGCTGTCACGCATCTCCTGCGCGGCTGCGATGAGTGTGTCGTTGCCGTCCATCGTCACCAACCGGGTCGTCATGAACTCTCCGACCGTTGTCATGGTGCTCCCCTCTCGGTGTCGGCACGCACCGTCTACCCGCCGCCCGCCAGGGGGTAACGCCCACTGCCCGCCGGGGCTGTCCGTGTAGGTGTCCGCTGCCTACCGTGGGCGCATGACGACGGGCGAGGAAGAGCTGCGGGAACTGGTCGCCGGCAGCAACTGGCTGACCCGGGCACTGGCGGTGGTCCGTGATTCCGGGCTGCCGGACGCCTGGATCGGCGCTGGTGCACTGCGCGACCTGGTCTGGGGCGAGCGGTTCGGCAACGGGTTCGACCCGGCGCGGGTCCGCGACGTGGACGTGGTCTTCTTCGACCCGGCGAGGCTGACCCGAGCCGACGACGACCGGGCCACCGCGTTGCTGACGGGGATGTGGGCGCAGCCGCCATGGGAGGCTCGCAACCAGGCGGCTGTACACACCTGGTACGCGGCCACGTTCGGCGGCGAGGAGATCGAGCCGTACCGCAGCGTGGCCGAGGCGGTCGCCACCTGGCCGGAGTACGCGACAGCGGTGGCCGTCCGGCTGGACCAGGCCGGCCGGCTGGACATCTGCGCGCCGTACGGTCTGACGGATCTGCTGGGCGGGGTGTGGCGGCACAACCCGGCCCGGGTGGACGTGGCCCTGTCGCGGCAGCGGTTGGCCCGGCACCGGCCGGCGCAGCGTTGGCCCGGCGTGACAGTGATCGAGCCAGGCTGATCGGCTGTGGGCGGGTCGGCCTGGGGGCGGGTCAGTCTGGGCGGCTGGTCAGCCTCGGGGCGGCATGCCGTAGAGCCGCTCGACGTGCAGGCGTAGCACGATCCGACCCTCGTCGACCATGGCCTGGCGGTACTCGGCCCAGTCGGGGTGTTCGCCCCTCAGCCCTCGGTACAGCGCCACCAACTCCTCGACCGTGTCGTCGCCGAGTTCGGTGGCCGGCGGGGTCAGCTCGGCGCGACCTTCGACCACCGCGTACGCCCAGCCGTCCTCGCTGCTGACGTGGAAGCTGGCGCGTGGGTCGCGGCGCAGGTTGGCGGTCTTGGCACGGCCGTCGGTGACCGAGACCCGGATCAGGCCCGCGTCCCGGTCGAAGGAGTAGAGCACCGTCGACAGCTGCGGACGCCCGTCCCGCTTGATCGTGGCGAGCACGCCCATCGACCGGCCGGCCACCAGATCGGTCAACGCCTGCTGGGTCCGGTCATCCGGCATGGTGTCCTCCAGGTTGGACGATCGTCTCCGACCCATCCAAGCACGACCTGCCGGCCGCCGCGGACGACCACGGGAACGGCATGGCGAACACCCGCAACGGCACCGAGCCCCCGCCGACGTACGGCGGAGGCTCGGTGATTGTTCGATGTTGGGCGACCGGGCCGGTCAGCGGCGCTCGGCGGCGACCAGCTCGGCGAGTTGCACAGCGTTCAGCGCGGCACCCTTGCGCAGGTTGTCGTTCGAGCAGAACAGCGCCAGCCCGTACTCGACGGTCTCGTCGGCGCGGATCCGGCCCACGTAGGTCGGGTCCTGGCCGGCGGCCTGCAACGGCGTCGGGACGTCGGTCAGTGCCACCCCGGGCGCGTCGGCCAGCAGTTCGTGGGCGCGCTGCGGGGTGAGCGGCCTGGCGAAGCGGGCGTTGATCTGGAGCGAGTGCCCGGTGAAGACCGGCACCCGGACACAGGTGCCGGAGACCAACAGGTCGGGGATATCCAGGATCTTGCGGCTCTCGTTGCGGAGCTTCTGCTCCTCGTCGGTCTCGAACGAGCCGTCGTCGACGATCGAACCGGCCAGCGGGAGGACGTTGAAGGCGATCGGCTGGGTGAACGAGCGCGGCGCGGGGAACTCCACGGCCGACCCGTCGAAGGCCAGCCCAGCGGCGTGCTCGGCCACCTTGCGGACCTGCTCGTCCAGCTCGGCGACACCGGCCAGGCCGGCGCCGGAGACCGCCTGGTAGGTGGAGACGACCAGGCCGACCAGGCCAGCCTCGGCGTGCAACGGACGCAGCACCGGCATCGCGGCCATCGTGGTGCAGTTCGGGTTGGCGATGATGCCCTTGGGCCGGTCCAGGGCGGCGTGCGGGTTGACCTCGGCGACCACCAGCGGCACCTGCGGGTCCATCCGGAACGCCGACGAGTTGTCGATCACCACGGCGCCGGCCTCGGCGACCCGGGGGGCCAACTCCCGCGCGGTGCCCTTACCGGCCGAGAAGAGCACGATGTCCAGCTCGGAGTAGTCCGCGGTCGCGGCGTCCTCGACTGTCACCTCGCCGTCGCGCCACGGCAGCGTACGCCCGGCGGACCGCGCAGAGGCGAACAACCGCACCTGCTCCGCTGGGAACTCCCGCTCCGCCAGCACCTGCCGCATCACGCCACCGACCTGGCCGGTGGCCCCCACAATGCCGATCCTCATGCCCGCGAGGCTACCGACCCCACCCCCGAAACCGGGACCCCTTTCCCACCCCCCGGGTCCACCTCACACCGCGCCCCACCCCCTAGCCCCCATTCCCGCCGGCTCCCGCCCCCTCCCCCGTCGATCATGAGGTTGTTGCCGCGACACGCCGTGGCGAGTGACAACAACCTCATGATCAACCGAATGGGGCGGGGTTAGGGGAGGAGGTTTCCTAGGGCGGTGGCCTCCAGGTCGTCGCGGATCACTGCGGCGTCGCCCTCGATGACCAGGGTGAGAGCTTCCGGGTGCAGGTGGGTGGCTGCCGCCGCGGAGACCTGGTCCACGTCGGCGGAGAGCAGCGACTCGCGCAACCGCGCGTGGTAGTCGTCCGGCAGGTCGTGCACCACCAGGGTGGTCAGCGCGGAGGCGATCGCCCGAGGGCTCTGCAACTCGACCGAGAGCTGCCCGGCCCGCCAGGAGCGGGCCACCTCCAGTTCCTCCTCGGTCACCCCGGTGGCCTGCGTACGGGTGATCTCGCCCACCGCCTCGACCAGGGCCGGCGCGGTGACCGCCGTCTGCACGCCGGAGCTGACCGCGAACCGACCGAACCGCCGCGACGCGGCGAAGTCGCCCCGGATGCCGTACGTGTAGCCGTGCACCTCCCGCAACAGGTGGTTGAGCCGGGAGGTGAACGCCCCGCCGAGCACGGTGCCGGCGAGCGTCATCGGCACGTGGTCGGGGTGCGCCCGGTGCGGTGACGGGTGGCCCAGCCGCAGCGTGGACTGCACCGAGCCGGGCCGGTCCACCAGGATGATCCGGCGACCGTTGTGCAGCGGCACCTCGATGGGACCGCCGCGCTCGGCGGGGCCACCACCGGTGCCGGCGAACGCCGCGGCGGCCAGCGCGTCCAGGTCGATCCGGTCCAGGTCACCGGCGACGATCAGGGTGCCGGGGCGCAGGAACCACTCCGAGTGGAAGACCGTGACGTCCTCCACGTCCAACCCGGCGACCGACTCCGGGTCGCCGTGCATCGGCCGTCCCCAGCGGTTCTGGGCGCCGAACAGGTCGGCGCGCAGCGCGGCGTCGGCGCGCGGGCCGGGGTTGGCCCAGTCCATCCGGAGGGCGGTCGCCTCGTCGTCACGGACCCGGCGTACGTCGGCGGGGTCGAGCTTCGGCGTCCGCACCGCCTCGGCGAGCAGTTCCACGGCGGCGCTCAGCCGGTCCACCGGGATCACCACGCTGGCCTGGAACGAGTCCCAGTCCAGACCGGTCGAGAGAGCGGTGCCGAGCCCTTCGACGGCGAGCGCGTACGCGGCGGCGTCCCGCTGCGCGGTGCCCTCCTCCAACGCCTTGGCCAGCACGCCGGACAGACCCTCCTTGCCGACCGGCTCCTGACCCGCGCCCACGTCGAGCAGCAGCAGGGCCACGGCGAGGTTCTGCCCGGGCAGGTGCGCGGCGACGACCTGACCACCGGCCGCGGCGCGGCGGACCACCGGCGGGAACCGGTACGGGCGGGCCGCGCCCGGGCCGGGACGGTCGGCGATCAGCGTCATGAGGTCTCCTCGGGCAGGTAGGTCAGGGTCACCCGGTCGGTGGCGAGCACGTCGGCGGCGGCCTCGGCGATCTGCTCGGCGGTGACAGCGAGCAGGGCCGGCAACTGCTCGGCGATGCGGGCCGGGTCACCGAACTGCGTGGTGTACCGGCCGAGCAGGTCTGCGCGGCCGTCGACGGTGGACAGCTGACGCCACCACCCGGTGCTGAGCAACGCCTTGGCCCGATCCAGCTCGGCGGCGGTGACCGGCACGGTGGCCAACTCGTCGACGACCTCGGCCAGCCCTTCGGCGAGCCGCTCGGCGCTCACTCCGGGGCGGGCGGTGGCGGTGGCGATCAGCGGCGCCGGGGCGTGGGCGAGGTCCACCCCGTACGCCCCGACCAGGTCCGGTTGCGCGATCCGCTCGCCGTCGGCGAGGCGCTGGTAGAGCCGGCTGCCCCGGCCGCTGCCCAGGATGGTGGCGAGCACGGTGATCACGTTGTATCCGGGGGTGCCGAACGGGTAGCTGCGGTGGGCGATGTAGACCCGTGGTGCCGGCACGTCGGCGCTCACCGACTCGACGGCCGTCTGCCCGGTGGCGGGGACGGTGCGGCCGTCCGGTGCCGGCGGGATGTCGTCGCGGGCGGGCAGCGCGCCGAAATACTTGTCGGCGAGCGCGAACACGTCGGAGGCGGTGGCGTCGCCGACCACCGTGAGCACCGCGTTGTTCGGCGCGTAGTAGGTCTGGTGGAACGCCTGGAAGGTGGCCAGGTCGGCGGCGTTCAGGTCGGCCATCGAGCCGATCGTCGCGTGGTGGTAGGGGTGCCCCGGCGGGTAGAGCAGCGGCAGCAACCGCAGCCAGGCGTCGCCGTACGGCACGTTCTCGTAGCGCTGCCGGCGCTCGTTCTTCACCACGTCCCGCTGGTTGTCCAGCGTCTCCTGGGTGAGGGCGGGGACCAGGCCGCCCATCCGGTCGGCCTCCAACCAGAGCGCCAGCTCCAGGTGCTCGGCCGGGACCGTCTCGAAGTAGTTGGTCCGGTCCGGGTTGGTGGTGGCGTTGAGCGAGCCACCGGAGCCCTGAATCAGCTTCATGTGCTCGGTCTTCGCCACGTTCACCGAGCCCTCGAACATCAGGTGCTCGAAGAGGTGGGCGAAACCGGTCTGCCCGGCCGGCTCATGTCGGGAGCCGACGTCGTACCAGAGATTGACGGCCACTGCGGGAGCGGTGCGGTCCTCACTCACCACCACGCGCAGGCCGTTGTCCAGTCGGGACGTCTGAATGGGCCAGGGGTAACCGCTGTCGGGCATGCCCCGACGCTATCCGATCTCGGCGGCGGAAAGGTGACGTGCCGTCGGTCGGCGAGCCGACCCGGGCGGCTTCGAAGCCGCCGCGCGGGGTACCGGAGAGCAATGACCGTCACCCCGCCTCCGTTCCGGTCCGCCGGCCGGGCCGCCACCGCCGTCGAACGCGCCGGCACCGCACTCGGCCGGCTGCGCCGCGGCCGGTTGCTGCATCCGGCCGGTCGCTCGTTCGTCGGCGAGACGGTGATCTGGGGTACGCCCGGACCGCCCACCGGGGTCGCGCTGCTGGACCAGCCCGGCCGGTACCGGACCACCATCCGGCTCTCCAAGGGGACGCCGACGCCCGGCAGTTGGCCCGACGTCCTGGGCCTCGCGCTGCGCCTGCACAGCGACGGCGGCCGGCCGTTCGACCTGCTGGTCAGCTCTAGCGGCGCGGCCCCGGTGCTGCGGAACCTGCCGCTGCCGCGACGCCGCTTCACCGGCACGTACAGCACGATCACGTGCTTTCGCGCGGGCCCGCGCCGCCTCTGGCTGGCCGCGCTGGCCGACCCCGACTCGGCCGACCTCGGTCGCAGCCTGACCGCGGCGTCCGCCGCGACCCGGACGGACACCCCGCGCCTGGTGCTCGCGGTCGCGTCGGCGGTGGGGCCGTGGCGACTGGTCGGGCAGGTCAGCCTCGGTGCCCAGCTCAGCGCCGAGGAGGACGGGGCACTCGCGTTCGACCCGGTGCGCAACCTGCCACCCGAACTGCGGGTGGCAGGTCCGCTGGCCTGGCTGCGTGACCAGACCTACCGGGGGTCGCGCCGGGCACGCGGGGCGACCGCTCAGTCCGGCGGTTCGACCGCCACCACTGTCTGATCCGAGGTACGACGCTCCAGCACCGTGTCCGGAGCGGCGTTCTGGTCAGCGGTGCGGATGTCCGACTCGGCGAGGATGGCCTCCGCCTGCGCCTCCGGATCGTCGCTGCCCACCGCCTTCTCCTCGGGCAGGAGGTGGTGCGCGCGGGACTCCACCCGGTCCTGATCGCTCTGCTCGTGTGTCATGGCACCCCTGTTACCCCGACCGCGTCCCCGGCACGCGATCTTCACCCCGCATCTTGGGATGACAGCACGGGGGAAGGCGTCCGGTCGGGTACGCTGGCCCGGTGACGCGTTCCTATCGATGGTTTAGGCAGCCGGCTCGCACGCCGGTGACTTCACCATGAACTGATGTCACCACGGACCGAGCCGGCTGGGCAGGAGCTGTCGTTCCTGCCCTTTTGCGTACGAGCAGCCGGCTCGTCCCGGGCACCGGCCCCGGGCACGGTCGGCGAAAGGATGCCCACCGTGACGACCCCGGAGACCGATCGGGTCAGCGATCAGCGGATCGACCGTGTCGTGCCGCTGACCACGCCCGCCCTGCTGCACCACGAGTTGCCCCTGGACGCCCCGCTCGCGGCGGCCGTGTTGACCGGCCGCCGCGCGGTCGGTCGCGTGCTGGACCGCGAGGACGACCGCCTGCTGGTGGTGGTTGGTCCCTGCTCGGTGCACGACCCGGCCGCCGCCCTGGACTACGCGCAGCGTCTGCGGACGGCAGCCGACCGGCTCGCCGACGACCTGCTGATCGTCATGCGGGTCTACTTCGAGAAGCCGCGCTCCACCGTCGGCTGGAAGGGCCTGATCAACGATCCCGGCCTGGACGGCAGCGGGGACGTCAACACCGGTCTGCGGCTGGCCCGGGCGCTGCTGCTCGACGTGCTCCGCCTCGGCCTTCCGGTGGGGTGCGAGTTCCTGGACCCGATCACCCCGCAGTACATCGCGGACACGGTGGGCTGGGGCGCGATCGGTGCCCGCACGGTGGAGAGCCAGGTGCACCGCCAGCTCGCCTCCGGCCTGTCCATGCCGATCGGCATGAAGAACCGCCCGGACGGCAGCATCGGCACGGCCGTGGACGCGATCCGCGCCGCCGGGGTGCCACACGTCTTCCCCGGCATCGACTTCTCCGGCACCCCGGCGATCATGCACACGCGGGGCAACACCGATGGGCACCTCGTGTTGCGCGGTGGGGGCGGCCGACCCAACTACGACGCCGAGTCGGTCGCCGGGGCACTCGACCTGCTCCGCGCCGCCGACCTGCCGGAGCGGCTGGTGATCGACGCGAGTCACGCCAACAGCGGCAAGGACCACCGTAACCAGCCGCTGGTGGCCGCGGACGTGGCCGCTCAACTGGCCGCCGGTCAGCGCGGGATCACCGGCGTGATGCTGGAGTCGTTCCTGCTGCCCGGCCGGCAGGAGCTCGACCCGACCCGGACGCTGGAGTACGGGCGGTCGGTCACGGACGCCTGCCTGGGTTGGGACGACACCGCCGAGGTGCTCGACCACCTCGCCTCGGCCGTGCGGGCCCGTCGGGCCACCCTGCCCACGACGGTGTGACCGCCGACACCACGACCGGCGGAACACGAGCGGGGGTCGGCTCGTTGACTGGGGTGTCGGTGTGTCCAATGTCCCCGGGCCTCACCTAAATAGCCTTCGCGGAATACCGTCCGGCTGGAGCCGCGTAGTGCCACTCGCCGAGAGGCGACCTGCACACCGACACCAGCGCCGCCCCCGGCCCACAAGGCCGGGGGCGGCGCTGTCGCTCTGCCCGCCCCCGCCCCCGCTCTGCTCTGTGTCTCCCTTTGCTCTGCACCCCTCCGCGCACCACTCACGGCGCGTGACCGTCGCATCGGCGGGTGCAGAGCAAAGGAAGGGTTGCGGGGGCCGTCGGCCCAAGCGCGCAGGCCAGCCGGCGGGGTGACGTTTGACCGATTCCGCCCCGGGTAGCTGATCGACGTGACCGACGACTCACCACTGGCCGACGAGCCGGACACCCGGGCACTCGACGACCTGCTCGACGGCATCTTCCGAGGCCAGGAGCGGGTTGAGCAGGCGGAGATCTACCGTCAGGCGGTGGCCGCAGAACTCCCGCCGGAGCTGCTCGCCCGCATCGACGCGCTCCCCGAGGGTGAGTACGCGGTGGACGAGGCCAGTGACCTGCTGGGCGGCTCGGTCGGCTGAGCGACCGCGGAAGGGACACCGACATGACACACCACGAGGATCACGACGAGAAGGTGCCGGCGCTGGGTCAGCCCCCGGAGGGCAGGGACACCACACCCGAGCCGGACTTCGCCAACGAGCACGACCGCACGGCGGTGGATCGGGACATCATCACCGGGGCGGACGAGGACGAACGGGAACCGGAGTCGCCGCACGGTTGGTCCGGCATGCAGCGCTGACGGCTTCAGAAGAAAGGGGGACCGGCGCAAGGCCGGCCCCCCTTTCTTTGGCTCTCAGTCGTCGTGCCCACCCTCGGCGGCCTGCTGCGCCGTCGCGTACGCCATCTGGAGAAAGTCGGACGCGGCGACCGCCGTCAGCGCGGTCGCGACCAGGCGGGTGAGCCGGGGCGCGAGCACCAGGCCACCGGTCAGCCCGGTGGCCACCCAGACCGCCAGGCAGAACGGGCAACTCAGGAGCTCGCCGATGGCGTGCCGGGTGGGGCTGCCCGAGTCGCGGACCTGCTCCATCACCTCGCCGCTGCCGATCGGGCGGTCGTAGCGGGTGAAGGGCGCCCGCAACGGGCTGGTCACCGCGTCCTTGGACAGCAACCGGCTCAGCTTGTGCGTGGCAATGGAGAGCAGCACCACGTCGGACGGCGCGGGACGCTCCGGCACCGGCCGGCCAGTCGCCTTGACCAGGCCGGCGAGAGCCCCGGTCACCCCGGCATAGGCGCCCATCGCCACCAGGTAGCCGCCGAGCGGCCGGTGCTCGTGCGGCGCGTACGCCCGGCGTAGCCGGGCCGCCTTCTGCCGCAGGCCAGTGTCGCTCACCCGATCTCCTCACGTGTCATGGTGGTGCGGGAACGGCGTCGCGCGTGGCCGGCTCAGCCGGCCTGGAGGTTGTCGGCGACTTCGCGTGCAAGGTTGGTGAGCGCCTCGTCGGCCAGCTGGTCCGGGCCGGGCCCGCCGAACCCGTCGGCCAGGTCCAGCTGGATCCGCGCGCCACCGGAATCGGCCGGCTCCACCCGGATCTCGGCGGACCAGTCGTCGGCGTCACTGTCGCCCCAGCGGGCGCGCAGCTCCTCGCCGCTGATCTCCGCGGCGGGGCTGCCGTCGCCGCGCAGCGGCTCGGGCAGCCAGGCCGAGGCACGGTCGGGGTCGGTGGCCGTGCTGAAGACCACCTCGGGTGGCGCGGACATGCCGCGCACGGCGCGCGCCGGCATCACGCGTCCCGCAGGCGGCTGGGATCGACCTCGCGACCCGGGTGTCGGGCCAGGTACTCGGTCTCCAGCTCCGCCGTGCGCCGGAGGTGGTTCGCGAGTGCGGAGTCGGCAGCGTGCCGCAGGGTGTCCAGGCGGGTTCGGTGCAGGCTGTGCATCTCGCGGATCAGGTCCTCGTCGGAAAGCTCCGTCGGGTCGATGCCGAGCAGGTCGTCGTCGAGGCCGGGAGCGCCGGCCGGGTCGGCGAGCTGATCGCCGCCCCACTCGGGCACCCGCTGCTCCGGGCTCGTATCCGCGCTGCCGCTGGACGCAAAGCCGTCCTCACGTACCGATCCGGTCATGATCGCCCCCCTTGATCTCGTTTGGGCTGGCGTCTAAACGATTGCCCAGGCGCGGTGATGCCAAACCACACCGGCGAGGCGATGACTACGACACGGTGTCGGAGACCGGTAGCGCCCCCGGTACCCTCAATGCCATGAGGCGGCTCTGGACCCCGGCGTGGATCGCACGCCACGTGGCCATGGTCGTGCTGGTCGTGGGCTTCCTGGGGCTGGGCTGGTGGCAGATCAGCCGGGCCACCGCCGGCAACAGCCTGAGCTGGGGGTACGCGGTCGAGTGGCCGATCTTCGCCGGCTTCGTGGTCTACGTCTGGTGGCGTGAGGTGAAGCTGGCCCGCCGCAGGGCGGCGGAGGCTGACGCGCCACCCGCGGATCCGGCCGTCGAGCCGGCGCCGGCGGTCACCACCGGGTCCCGACCGGGGGTACGCCGCCCGGTGCGGGTGTCCAGGGTGCCCGCCACCGGCGACGTCGTCGAGGACAACGACCTGGCCGCCTACAACCACTACCTGTCATGGTTGAACGCCAATCCGGGCGCCCGGCCCGGCGACTATCCCGGCTGAGCCGGGTTCGGAAGGACGGACGAAGGTGGGCGCTGCCCTTACCCGGTACCGCGTGATCGCCTGGATCGTGGGCGTGGTGCTGATCCTGCTGGTCGTGGTCGGCATGCCGCTGAAGTACGCGTTCGACAATCCGGTCGTCGTGGAGACGATCGGGCCGGCGCACGGCTTCCTCTACATGATCTACCTGGTGGCCGCGTTCGACCTGAGCCGCCGAGCCGACTGGCCGCTGAAGCGGATGCTGCTGGTGATGCTGGCCGGCACGGTGCCGTTCGTCTCGTTCTACGCCGAGCGCCGGGTCAGCGCCTGGGTTGCCGCACCGCAGGAGGAACGGACTCCGGAGCCCGTCCTCCCGCGCTGACGGTGAGCGGGCGTGAAGATTGGTTGCGCCGACCTTCACGCCCCTCGGCGGGCGAGTAGCCATCCGGCCAGCGCCAGAGCGGCTCCGACCGCCACCAGCAGGATCGAGTCGACCGCCACCAGTCCCACCAGAATCAACACCGCTCCCGCCACCGACAAGGCATACGCCTTCGGGTTGCGGGCAGCGGACGGCGGCCGTACTCCTTTTTTGACAGGTTTCGTCATTCTGTCTCCCCTATAACTCAATTATCAGCGCTGGGTGTTTTCTTCGCGTTCTTCCTGTCGATCCTCATCGCGCGAAGTATCAGGCCACCGGCGATGGCAGGGATTGCGCCGATCGGCACGAAGTACCAGGACATCAGAAAGAACAGCGAGCCGTCGGTACGCCCGTTCTCCGCCACGAAATGCTCCGGGTCACTCGGATCCACCCAGATGGTCATCGCCTGGGGCGGCGGGCTGCTGCAGACCGCGAGCTTGGCGCAGGGGATCCAGTCGTGATGCTGCTCCCCCTCGTACATGTAGTAGACCTCGATCCGGTCGATGCCGCTGCCTCGGGCGTCGCCTCCCTCCCGGTCGGTGAGGGTGGCCGGAACCTGCACGCCTTCCACGCGCAGCCGGTCCGCCTCCGATGAGTCCCACCACCGATAGCCGAGCGAGCTGCCGAGCAACCCCAGGCCTATCAGGAGCAGAAGCATCGCCGTGCGGAGCAGTTTCCGCTCATCCTCAGTTGCATCGGCCAACCACACGCGAGAAACCGTCCCTACCTCTTCGTCACGACGTCCCCATCGATCGACCCACCCTAGAACCCAGCCGAGGGCTGGAACAGCCCTCGGCTGGGTTCGTCACCACGCGAAGGGGTCGGTGAACGGGACGCCCATCTGCCACTTCGCCACGCCGCTTGGCGCCGACACCGCGACCCAGCCCAGTTGGGCAGCCAACGCCCTTGCAGCGGCATCGGTAGCAGTGCGATCCAGCCCGCCTCGAGGTCTGTACTGCTCCTTCCAGGAAAGGCTGTAGCTCCCGGTCGGATGACGCCAGCTTCGCGGCGCGGGGACGGTGTTGCCCATCCGCGTCGTCTTGTACAACGGCACCGCTGGGATGAATCTGTACGAGGCATAGTCGATCACCGCCCCGCCCAGAGCTCTCGCCCAAGCCTCTGGCGACTTCACCCCACTCTTCGAGGAGTAGAGGTCCATGCCTCGGCCGCCCACGGCGACCCCCAAGCCGATCCCGCCGGCAATCGCGCAGACCCCAGCCGTGGCGACGATGCAGAGCGCCGCGCCGGTGATGCCGACCGTGCCGGTGACCCAGTCCCGGTTACCCCGCCACCACTTCTTCACCCCCTCCGAGCCGCTGGTCAAACACTTCCAGTCCTTGAAGGCGCACTTCGGACCATCCAGCTCACCCTCGGGCTTCTCAGGAATGGGTGCCGGGGGGCAGACCGGAGTACTTGGGATATGCACTCGGGGCTTCGGCGGCCCTGCGGGTACGTTCGCCGTAGGGCCCTGCCAATTCAGAGCCGATCGCCAGACATTCAGCACCACTCGCGCCACCAGCCACACACCCGGCAAGCCGGAATACTCCATCGGGATCCAGTAGAGCGTGTTGCCCACCCCACCGAGGCAGACGGATCCGCCGTACCGGCAGAAGAGGTAGTAGTCGGCACGGTAGTGGTAGCGGTAGCCGCCCTTGGTGCTGGTCCAACTGTCGCTTCCGAGGTACGTCCAACTGCCACCGGGCTCCCGGCCAGTTGGATCGGACTGCGTGATGGGGCTGTTGCCCGCGTAGGCGTACCCATTCATCTGCTCGGGGGCGTCCATGTTGAACACCGGGTCAACACTGACGAACCGACCGAGCCCTGGGTCGTACTCGCGTGCCCCTAGATGGGTGAGCCCCGTGTTGTCCACCGTTCCACCTACGAAGCCCTTGCTGTTGGGCCAGGCCGGCGATCCGCCACGGGCCGTGCCGTACGGCGTCTGTCGACGCACGGTGAACTGCTGGTTACCTGCGTTGACCGACACCTGGGCGGTGCCCTGATGGTCGCTGCCGAGCCACACCAGCCCTGCGGCGGTACGAGATGCGATCGTCTGCCCGTTGAAGGTGTAGTAGCGGGTGCAGGAGAGGTTGCCGTCGGAGGTGCGGTATCGCACTTCCTGGCCCGGAAGGTAGAGCGTCTTCCCGGTCGGGTCCTTACGGATCAGCCGATTGCCGTCCGCGTCGTATATGTAGCTGGTGGGGCCTGTGCTGTCGGTGCTGGTGGCCAGCAGACCCTCCGGATCCCAGGTCAGGGTTTGGGTACCGGCGGTGGCCGTCGGCCGGGTCAGCGTATTGCCAGCCGCGTCGTAGGTGTAGGAGGTGGTTGCGGTGACCACCCCGTTGACCTTGGTAGTGGTGCCGTTGAGTGCGTGTGGCCGGACTCCGCCGCCGGCTGGATATCCGTAGTTGTAGGTGGTGACGCGCTCGCCGGAAGAATTGCTGCGATCGGTCTCCTCCAGCCGGCGACCGGCCTTGTCGATGTCCCACTCCAGCCAGTACTTGGCTGGACCACCAAGGGCAGAGACGGTCGGTGCGGCGTTGCAGTCGCCGTCGGCCGGCGTCCACGCCTGCGCCAACTGCCCCCGGTAGTCGTGTTGGAAGCACTGGTGGTCGGCTCCGCCCGTGGCCGCCATGTCGGACACCTTGGTGATGTTGCCGACCTGGTCGTAGCCGTAGCGAACATCCGTGATCTTGTGCGGCGCGATCGAATCACGATCGGTGCTGCTACCGGACACCCGGCCAGTTTCGAGTTCGTACGTGAACGAGCGGAAGACTCTCGATCCCGTCTCCGAATAGAGGCCGGTGTACATCTCGTACTGATCGACCTTGCCGAGTGCGTTGTAGTCGGTGTCCGCCACATAGCTGGATCTGGGTCCGGCGCCATATAGCGTGGTCATCTGTTTCGGCAGCCCGGAAACGGGGTCGTAGTGCTGAAACAGCGTCTCCACCGGCAGGTCCGCACTGGCAGGAAGAGACCCGGAGGCCACACTGCCATCGACGTTGTAGGTGGCGCCGAAATCGTAGGTGCCAGCCAAGCCGGTCTCCGATGCCGGAATGACCACCTGCGAACCCGTGGGCTGATAGTTGTCGTTGTATCCCGTGATCTTCATCTGGTAGGCAGCCGTGCCAACTGCCCTGCTGCTCTGCGTGAGCTGTCCCTTGGCCAGGGTGTCGTACAACCACTCTGCCCGCAGCTTCCCACCCAACTGGTTCTCGTAGACCGCTCGCTTGCGGCCGAGCGAGTCGTAGGCGTAGACCAGCTTCTGGTTCAGGGCGTCCGTCGTAGAGGTGACGCGGTCGGCGTTGTCGTAGGTCATGCTGGTCGGCCCGCGGTCCGGGTCGGTGGCCCCGATGCGCCGGCCACGGATGTCGTAGTTGAACGTCCACTGGTTACCCGCCGGATCGGTCACTTGATCGAGCAGACCCTTGCGGTTGTAGCGGTAGAGAGTCGACTCGTAGGTGCCGGTCGGGGTCGAACCGTGGTACTGGCGTAGCTCCACGGTGCGTCCCTGAGCGTCGCCCACCTTGGAATCGACGGTGCCGCCCAGCGGTGGCGTGGTGTCAACCCGGTCGCCCGCGTAGTAGGTGCGGGTCCTGTTCCGTTCGGCACCGTACGGCTGGAAGACCGACGCGACCGCCCGACCCACCCCGTCGTACTCGGTCCGCATCTGGGTCGGGACGAAGGCCCCTTCCGTCGAGGTGACCAGGGTGGTGCCTGGCGAGCCGGTGGTGTGGTACGCGCTGTAGGACTTCACCTCCCGACCGGCGGTGTCGTAGAAGGTGTCGGTCAGCAGGCGGCCGCCGGACGGTGACGCGGCCTGGGTCTGCCGCTTGCGGAGCAGGCCGTCGTAGAGCTCGTACCGTTCGACGTAGTTGCCGGCCGAGTTGAGGGCCTTGGTAGTGATCACCGAGGGCGCGTCGGCCCGGATCAGATAGTCGTAGGTGGTGTTCGCCGGTTGGGTCGTCTTGTCACGGCCTGGGCCCCAGAGCGCTTTCAGTCGGCCGAGGCCGTCATAGCTGGTCTCGGTACGCTTACCGTTGGCATCGGTGACCTTGGTTGCCAGGCCCCAGCCAGGCTCCAGTTCACTCGTGATGGCATGGCTCAGTGGGTTGGTGACCACGAGACCGGTCACCGGGCCACCACTGGCCGGGACGTACGCCGTAGTGGACCGAGCGTTCACCGCGTCCCAGGCCTCCGTTACCCGGCCGTAGACGTCGTACGCCGCCCGAGAGACGGTCACGAAGGACGGCGCACCGGCGGTCCAACCCGACAGCTCTTCGTTCCGGGTGGCCTCGCCGCGCGTCGGCGCCACACCGTGGGTGTTGCCGTCGTAGGAGACCCGCTCCACCGAGATGACCTTGTCCTCGGTGAGGCTGGCGGGGTTCTCCGCGTCAGCACAGCGGACCGCGTAGGTGGACTTGGTGTGCGGCTGCCCGATGAGCCAGTTCGTCGTGTTGTTCGCGTACTCGGTCTTGACACACTGCTCGTCACCGACGTTGTCGGCGTCGCCCAGATCGTCCACCTTGGTCGGCAGACCCTTGCCGTCGAAGGTGGTGTACTGCGAGGTGACCCGCTCACCACGGCCGGCGTCCAGCGTCATCCTGTTGTGCCGACCGGACACATCCACGAATCTCGCCTCGACGAGGTCACCGTTGATCGTGCGTGAGGCGGTAGCGGAGGACTGCCAGGGCTCGTTCACCTCACGGGACACGACCGCGCCCTCGGGACCGTTGAACGTGGTTTTCTCTCGTTCCATGCCGGCGTAGGCGTCCTCGTCCTTCACCGTCGCCACGCCGGTTCCCGTCACCGGCACGTTGCGGGTACCGGTCGGCTGCTTGTCGCCGTGCATGCCGCGGAAGTACTTGGTCTCGACGTAGGTCTGCTCGCCAGGGTCACCGACGGTGACGCCGACCTTCTCGTATCCCCGCCATACCGACCAGGTCTTGTCCTGCTTCCCGATCAGTCCGTCATCGTCGGCGTAGTGCCATGCCGGATTGCCGATATAGCTGTACGAGTAGGCGGTCCGTGGACTGCCGTTCGGAGGTACGCCACCGGTGTGGTCGATCTCGTAGATGGTGGTCACCACGTACTTGTGGAACCAGTCGGTGACCGGGTTGGTGTAGCCCTCCGGTGTCCAGCGGACCGGGTAGCAGCGCATCGTGTTGTTGTGCGGGGCACTGGGCATCCGCGATCCGGCGATGCAGTCCGGCTCGGAGTAGGTGACGTTCACCGTGCCACCGCTCTCGCTGCGGATCGCCGCGAGACGCATCCAGTTCATGGCAGCCGAGTGGTCGATGGTGTCGACCCGATTGCTGAGCTGCGTCTCGGTGAACTCGATGTCCGGCACCGAGGCGGCGGTGCCGACCAGACCCTCGTGGGAGATCTTCTTCAGGAACAGACCTGCCCTGGTGCCGTCACCCGGATCGGGGAATGTGTGGGTGAGGGTCCATCGCTCCACGTTGCGGTAGGCGCTACCGTCGCGGACCTGTGTGGTCACTGTCGACAGCCGCTTCTTCGACCAGAACGTGGGCGCACCGACCAGGCAGGAGTCGCCGGTGCACTCCTGGTCCCAGGGGGTGTCGGGCCAGTGTGCCGCGTCGTGGTTGGAGCAGTCGTTCAGGCACCGGTCCGCTGCGGCGAAATCCACCCGCATCGGCGCGGCCACGCCACGGTAGAGCGAGTCGGTGCTGACACCGCCGACCGCGGTGCGGTTGTCGGTGCCGTACTCGATCCGGGTCAGGTAACCGCCCCGGGTGTAGGAGGCGACGTCGTCCGTGGTGTTGTTGCGGGCGTATCCGTTGGACTCCTTCGCGTACCAGAGCGACATGGTGTTGCCGTGCGGGTCGACGACGTAGTCCAGGTTCCACCGCCACGCCTGCATACAGTCTGAGGCGGCGAAGTTGGAGCCCCGGCAGGGCTCATTGGGGTCGTTACCGAAGACCGGGACCGTCCAGGCGGAGTTGGTCACCGCCTTGTCGGTGGTCCAACCGGCCAGCTTGTGTCGACCGAACCAGTACTGGGTGCCGTCGGTGGTGGTGACCTTCCAGTGCTCACCGTCGTTGTCACCGTTGCCGTACGACGTGCCACCGACGATGCGCTCGGCCCGGGTGCCGTTGTCCCGGCGCAGGTGCCAGTAATCGTCAGTGGCGTTGTAGATCAGCTCGCCACCGGCGCCACCGAGCGACATCGTCGCGTTGTTGGTCTCCCAGCACAGGTCACCGGTCTTGGTGGCGTTGTTGTTGTTGTCGCCGTCCATGTCCTGCCCACAGGACCGGTAGCGCCGTTCGATGAAGTCGCCGGGGACGAACTCGAAGCCCTCGCCCACCCAGGATGGCTGGTTGTTGGAGGCTGCGTGCCGCCCGTCGACGCTCTGCGCGGAGTAGGACAGCTTCATCTCCGGCGTCGGTCCGTTGAGCCCTGGCGGGTTGCGCATCGGGTACGACCAGGTGAAGTCACCGGAACTGCTACCGGCCGACCAGGTCGCCGAGGGCGAGAGACTGGTCGCGCCGTAGTCGCCGGCCGCACCGGAGGGGCCGGCGGTCAGAGCGAACAGGCTGCCCTGCGCCGCCAGGTCGAGGCTGCCCTTCTCCGTCATCCGAGGCTCGACCGGCACCGAGGCGGTCGCCGTACGTGCGGTGAGGTCGTTGCGGGTCGGCAGGACGGTGCCCGCGCACTCGGGACGCTCCGGGGTGCCGAGGGCACAGGCTGGCAGGGAGACCAGGCGTAGCCGGCTCGCCCAGTCGGCACCGTAGGCCGTGGCGAATGCCCGGTAGTCGACGCCGAGGTCGACGGTGCCCCGTTGGGCGGCACCGTCGACCCGGGCGACCCGGAGCAGCACGCCTTGGATCCGCGCCTGCTCGGCGGCCCGCTGGTCGAGAACGCTGACCCGGACCCGGCTCGGAACCGAGCTGGCACCGCGGGCGGAGGCCGCAGGACGGTTCACCCGCACCGGCAGCGCCCCGGCTCGGGCGGGCGAAGCCGCTCGGCCCTGAGTCGTTGGCCCGGGCAGGTCGACCTCGGCGGTGCCCGCCGACGGCCATTGGGGGGCCGGTTGCGCGGAGGCCTGCGGCCCGGCCGCCTTGGCCGCCACCTTGCCGGCGGGCACGGTACGCACAGGTACCGGTTTGACCTTCGCAGCCTTCGGTGCCGTGAAGGGGTCCGGTGTCGATGCTCGAGCTGGCGGTACGAACAACGTCGTGGCGGTTAGCGTCACCACCAGAAGCATCACGACGAATGCCCTGGTTCGGCTGGGTTTGGACGACGGCACGGACGTGTAAATGGACAGGCTCGACTGCACCGGGTTACCTCCGAGAGGGGTCCGAGGAGCGACGGCAGTGGGTAAGACCGGCCGTGGTCAGGAAGTTGGTGGGTTGATCCGTAGGCCAAGGCCGGCACGGAGTACCGGTTGCCGGTGTGTGTACTGAAGAGCTGCTGTGCCGTCGGCACCCTCGAGGCCGATGGTCGCCGCGCCACCGCGCTCCACGAACGTCCCGTCGAGATCGGCGTAGGCGAAGCTGTATCCGCCCGCCTCGTCGAGGATCAGCTGGAAGGTGACTCGGATGTTGGGGTCCTCGTAGGAGGACACGTTGCGCCACTCGATGACGAACTGCCGGCTCGGTGCCGCACCTCGGAGCGCGGTCCGCACGCTGGCCGAGGAGTCGACCACCCAGTCATGCCAGAACGGGTAGATGCCGTTAGGCGGGCTACCAGCCGACGGGATCGGATAGGGGTACGGGGACGGCGCCTCCGGGTTGGCGAAGCTGACCAGCCCGTTGGTGTCCACCCAGGCCGAGCTGACCGACTGCCCGAACAGCGTGACGGGGAACGGCAGGTCGACCCTTGTGTCCCGGTCGTCACCGGTGAGGGACAGGACCGCACCGTCCGCGGGGGTGTACGTGATCGGTTGTTCCGCGATGGTGTAGCCGGCGCCGGCCGGAGTTGCCCCCACGGCGAAGTTGACGACCCGACTCGTACCAGCCCCGACGGTGGCGTGCTGCACCGAGGAGCCATGGCAGGCACCGGTGGGGCTGGTGGCGATCACCGCATACGAACCGCTGGGAACGCTCGTGACCTGGTAACCGCCCGTGGCCGAGGTAGTGGCGGTCTGCCCGCCGACCGCCACTGTCACGTCAGCCGCTGGTGCTCCCTGGCAAGTGACCGTGCCGGTCACCGTACCCAGTCCCGGTGGGCTGGGTCGGAAGGTGACGCCCTGGCCGCTGGTCAGGCGCGCCTCCCGGTGCAGGTACTGGAAGGCCACGTTGCCGGCGGCGTTCTCGATGCCGATGGTCGCCTGACCACCGCGCTCCCTGGCGTCAGCAGGGTCGATGTCAGCGTAGGCCAGCGAAATGTCGCCGTTCTCGTTGAAGATGACCTCGAACGACGCGCGATAGGCCTTGTTGCCCGAGCGGTACACGTTCCGCCATTCGACCACCCACTGCCGGTTTGGTGCCGCGCCGCTGAGCTTCGTGGCGATCGCGCTTGAGGCGTCGACCCCCCAGTCGTCGAAGAATGCGTACACGGCGTTGTCGATCGTCCCGCCCAGCTCGTCGTACGGCAGGGGGGTTGGCATTGGAGTGTCCGTGTCGATGCCTTCGAGGCTGCTGAAGCTGATCAAGCCGTTGGAGCTGATCCAGGCGGAGGTGTGGGTCTCCCCGTAGAGCTTGATCGGGAACGGCGCGGTCTTCTGCCAGACCTTGTCGTCGCCGCGCCAGGTCTCCACCACGTCACCGGGGATGAAGGTGACCGGTCCGGCTTCACAGGAGTAGCCGAACTCGTCACCGTTGGACATCACGGAAAGGTCGAGGTCCTGGGCGCCACCGCCGGGATGGTTGACGAACTGGCGGGCGTACTGGCCGACGCACCGGTTGTCGGCGCCGACCGCGCCCACCACCTGCTCTCCGATGGGCACGTTGGCGAACTGGTAGCCACCATCCGCCGCGGTGACCGTCGTGCGTCCGCCCGGGTCGAGGGTGACGGTGGCGCCGGCAATCGGTTCACCCGTTCCGGCGGTCGTGAGGGTGCCGCTGATCGAGCCCGGCGGCGCCGGAGTGAAGGTGATGGAGCCGTTGCTGATGACCGCCGGTTCCATGAAGGAGTAGAGCTTGGCGACGGCGCCGGAGGCACTCTCGATGCCGATGGTGGCGCTGGAGCCCTTCTGGACGAGGTTGGTGAGAGTGCCGTAGTGGAAGGCAACCCGCCCGTCCTCGTGCAGCATGACCTCGAAGCTGGTGCTGTAGATCGCGGTGAAGGTCCGCAGCTCGATGTTGTACCACTCGACCACGTAGGTACGGTTCGGCGCGGTCCCGATGGTCTTGGTCCGTATCGCGCTGCTGGAGGTGAGTCCGAGTTGGTCGTCCCAGAACGGGGCCACCACCGCATTGGGCGCGTCCACCCTCGGCATGTTGGGGTTGATGACGGTGATCGGAGCTGCGTCGAAGCTGATCAACCCGTGCACGTCCACCCAGCCCGTGGTGTAGGTCTTCCCGTGCAGTGTGAACGGGAACGGCAGGGTCACCTGCGACGTGCCGTTGGGCAGTGACAGCGGAGTGTCAGCGGTGACATAGCCGGACGCGCCGATGGTGCAGGCGTAGCCGAGACTGCCGTAGTCGACGGTGAGTTGCAGCGCCCGCACCGTGTCCTCGGTCAGGTCGACCTGGCTCTCCACCGATGGGCCACACCGGTAGTGCTGGGTGGACGAGATGGTGTAGCTGTCGGCCACCACGTTGGTGAAGCGCCATGCCCCTCCCGCGCCGGTGGTGGTGCTCAGCCCGGTCGGGTCGAGGGTGACTGTCGCGCCGACCACCGGGTTACCCGACGGGTCGACAAGGGTGCCGGACAGATCGTGCTTGGCCAACGGCTCGGTCGTCGGAGGGATGGCGAAGGTGATCGCCTGACCGGTGGCCAGTGCCGGAGTCGCCGCTGAATACACCAGGCCGTCGTCGCCGCCAGGCGCCTCCATCCCCACCACCGCGTTGGCCCCACGCTCAGCGTCGTTGTCGAGCTGGTCGTAGTTGGTGGTGACGGTGCCGTCTGCGGCCAGCAGGACCTGGAAGGAGAGCCGCTGTGCGGTCGACGACTTCCGGTGCACGTTTCGCCATTCGATGACGAACTGTTCGCTCGCACCAGTTCCCACCGTGCCGGTACGCACACTCGCCGATGAATCCACGACCAGGTCGTCCCAGAACGGGGCGAGCAGGCCGTTCGGGTCGGCCGGAGCGGGCAGGGCACCCCCGGTGTACGGGTGGGATCCACCCGGGTCGGTGAAGGAGACGAGACCGTTGGTGTCCACCCAGGCGCTGCGGTACGCGTGGCCGTAGAACGGGAACACGAAGGGCAGTGCCACCTCACCGACCGCATCGTCACCCGTCAACGCGAGCATGGTGTCGGCGGCGATGAACGGTTTCGCCGCGGTGGCGCAGGTGTGCCCCTCGTCGTCCCGATACGCCTGCAGCGGGAGATTGACGCCGAGCCCCTGGCCGTCGATCTCCCACGGACCGCTGGTGCCGGACAGCCCACAACGGCCGCCGAAGGAGCCGACGAGGGTGTAGACCCCGGGTGCGAAGCCAGAGAGGCTGAACACTCCTTCGGGGCCGCTGGTCGTCTGCGCCCCACCCGGTTCCAGCCGGACCGTGGCACCCTCCAGCGGCATCCAGTTCTCGTCGTAGACGGTGCCGTAGACGAACGCCGTCACCTTGACCGTGAAGGACGCCTGAGAGATTCCGCCGAGTCGACCGCCGTCGTCCAGGGCTGCCACGTAGATCAGGCGCGTCCCGGTGGTGGCGCCGACACTGAAGGTGACCGTGGCGGTCCCACCGGCGACGGTCGCATTCACCGTGCTACCCAGCGAGGTGTCGCCGACGCTGTACCGGAACTTCGTGATGTTGGTGTCGCCACCAGCGTTGAAGGTGACCTGGAGCTGCCCCCCGGCGGTCACCTCGGTGCCGTTCGGGAATGACACCACCGGTTGCAGGGGCGTGGCCAACTCGGCGAGCTTGGTCGAGGTTTCGACGAGGTTGTAGACCCGGATGTCATCGACGGCGCCGGTGAAGAGGCCGTCATCAGCCCCGCTCCACCTGCGCTTGCCGACGGTTATCGAGCCGGTGGCGTTGAAGCCGCCGACCAGCGTCGTCGTCGCGGTCTGAGCCACCCCATTGACATAGAGAGTCATCTTCTTGGTGGCACCGTCGTAGGTCGCCGCGATGTGAGTCCACTTTCCGGCGGTGGCCGCCGAGTTGGAGAGGACATGATGCAGCGCCGTGTCGGTGGTGTCCGCCGTAGACATAGTGAATCGCCACCGCTGACTCCCGCCGGAGTAGCCCAGACTGTAGGCGTGCGACTGAGTGCCGTTGGCGCTGAGCACGGCCTGGTAGCCGGTGGTCGGTACGGTCGGCAGTCGAACCCAGGCTGCCACCGTGAAACTCCCGTCAGTACGTACCGGGATGGCCGCGCCCGTGTCCGGGTTCGGGGTCAGCACCGAACCTGTCAGTGAGCCCGTTGTGCTTCCGTTGAGACTGAGCGCGGTGCCGACACCGGCCCGACCCGGCGTCCGGGTTCCCGACGGGGCCAGGGTGAGTGTGTTGCCGTGGCCGGTGGCGTCGGCAGCGGTGTTTCCGGTCTCGTCGAATGTCCAACGGGCCGCCGGACCGGATCCGGCCCGTACGGAGAAGGTGTAGGTAGCCGGTATGAGCGAGTACCTACCGGAGTGGTCCCGGGACCAGACGCGCAGGGTGTTGACCCCGTCGTGCAACGGCATGACGCTGATCGAGGCACTGAAGTCCGACCGGGCCGGCACGTTCTGCGCGCCGGTGAGCACTCCCGAGTCAAGGGTCCAGGCGTATTCCTTCACCTCGTACGCACGCTGCGTCGGCGGCGCCACGGTGAACACACCCGCCACGCCGACCCCACCGCGCGGCGTACCGTCGCTGCTGTACGTGGTGGAGGTGAGGCCCCCGGGCTCCTTCGGAGGTGTCGCGTCCACTGTGAACTCGCAGGTGCCGGACCAGTCGCCGTAGACCGCGCCGTCCGACGTACGCGCCTGCCACACATAGGTGGTGCCGTCCACCAACCGGCCGGACGGAATCTGCTTCGACACCGCCGACGGGTTGCCCGACGCCTGGGAGACCTTGTTGGTCTCGTTGCGCGAGCCACCGAGCGGCCACCAGTAGAACCACGTCGTCAGGGACTGCTGCGAGCTGTCCGGGTCCGACTGCCTGACCGACAGGTACGGGGTGGCGTTCAACACGTACGGTCGGGAGTTGCCGACGGCGCAGGGCTTACCGTCCGACTGGTGTCCCGACGGTGGGTTGGGTTTGGTGTTGTAGGTGATCGAGAGCTTCGGCGTCGAGTGCTTGAACCGCTTCCACTGGTTCTTGGTGCCCTCGTCGACCGCCCGGAGCCCCACCGTCAGGTCGGCCCAGCCGCTCTTTGCCGCCCGGTCGACCATCCGGGTGACGTCGAACTCGATCGTCCCGGTCCCCAGGCAGCCGTGTGCCCCACCAATCTTGCGGTTCGCCGCCGTCTGAGCGGTGTAGCTACTGTCCCAACTCGGCTGGTTGTTCCAGGTCGTGGAGGATGAGATCTTCCCGGTGAGCCAGAGCTTCGCGTTGGACTTCGGGTTGCAGGTCCAGGAGTGGAGTTGCTCGATCCGGAACTCGGCCTTGCCGATGATCTTGCCCTTGACCGCGCTGGTGTTCATCCGAAACAGAGATCGGATGATGTGATCCGCGCAGCCGTCACAGTCTTCGGTACGACCGGCCCCGGCAGCGCCGTAGGTGGATGCCCGCTGGAGGGCTGTGGAGTTCTGCCAGAACGAGCTGGACTTGTGCTTGCTCCACACCGATGTCCAGGCGTTGCTGGCTATCCCTCCGGTCCACGACGGGTCGATGTAGATGGGTAGCTTGGTCCGCGGGTCGTCCAGCATTGCCCGATCCGGCACGATGGTGAGGGAGTCGCGGCTGACCGTCACCGGCATCACCGCTCGCCGGGCAACCCCGGCAGTGCCGGCGGGCGCGTCGGTCGATCGGGCGCCCTGGCCAGCGAGGTCCGGCTCCGCGCCAGCGAGCGTGGCGTCCCACATCAGCGGGGCGGGCGCACTGAAGACGTTTTGGCCGCCGGCGTCGCGGGCCGCCAGACCACCGCCGGGCGCCGGACTGACCGTCACCCCTTTGCCCGCCAGACCGAAGCGCAGGGATCTGAGCTTCGGGTTGGCCGCTGCCTTGCGGGTGTGCACCACCAACACCTCGGAAAAGCCGAGGGCGCTGGCTGTCACCCGCAGGTCGACCTCGGGCAGCACGTTGCGGTAGACGGCGGTGGACCCGTCAAGCACCGGCGCGGGCAAGCGTCCGGGCCAGGAGATCGCCAACTCGCGGGCACCGTCGCGGAGCCGAGCCAGCGGCGCGCTCTCGCCCCCCGGGGAGAAGACCATCGGGAGCACCGACGCCCTGGGGGCAAGCCCCTCCGAGGTCGCCTTCAGGACAGTGTCCACTGGCACCCAGGAGTCACCCTTGCGCACCCGCACCGGATCGAGGCTCTGCTCCAGGGTGAGCGATCCGTCGGGGTTGAGGAACGTCTGGGCGTACTCGGTGCGCTCAGAGAGAATCTCCACCTGCCGGTCACAGGTGGGGAGCATCGCGCGTGCGCTCTTGGCGTCCGGCTGGACATCGACGCAGGCAGCGGTGGGCGTTGGCGGGGCCGATCGGGCCGGAGCAGCAGGTGGGACGAGCACCGAGGCCGGCAGGAGTGCCATGACCAACAGCGCCGAACTGCGTTGACGAATGCCCCAAAAGGGCGTGCGACGCCCACCATGAACCACCATGTACAGCCCCCGTGTTGATTGATCCGCCTCGGCGGAGCGCTCAACATACTGAGCCGATATTCAGTTATCAATATTCAAGATCAGCGAGTTCACGCCTGGTGCGTCAACGGCCGAAACACGGCCGGCTGGGGCGTAAGGGTCTGCACTGCCCAGAATGGTCAGTCCGCCAGAGGGTCACGTGGACCGGTCGCGCCGCATCAGCGGTTGGGCCGCCACGGGTCCGCTTCCGCGATCGGGTCGACCCAACTGCCGTAGCGGTTGACCTCCCGGGCCCGGAGCAGCGACCGGGTGACCTGGCCGAACTGCCGTTCGTCGTCGGCGCTGAACAGCAGCACCTCCGAGCCTTGGTACCACCCCCACAGTTCGTGTGGCGGCGGGCGCCAGCGATCGCCGACCAGGGCGAGAGCGGCCGGGAGCAGAAACACGGCGCCGAGAATCAGGTACGCACCGGCGGTGAGTCGGTGCAGACCGCCGGTGAAGCCGAGAAGCACCCCCACACCGCCGAGCATGCTGGCGGTGATGACCACGGCCCGGACGGCGATCCGGTCGTGCGGACCCCGGGTGGTACGCAGATGGGTCAGGTCGGCGACCCGGTAACTGTTTCGACCGATGGTGAACCGGTCGACGGTCACGATGATGCCGGGCCGCGCGTACAGCAGGGTCGACCGGGCGCCCGGCACCGTTCGCGGCGGTCGCGTCTTTGCGCCTTCACGATTCACGGTTCCTCCCGAAGGGGACGGTTGGCCGAGTGGGCTCGCTGGCGACAGTCATCGCTGTCTGCCGACGGGATTCCCGGCTCCGAACTTCATTGTGTTGCGGCACCGCCAGTCGACCTGGGCATTTACCGGGTCACGACAGCTCACCCCGACTGGGTGAGATCGCCGATAAACCGCATCCATTTCAGCTTTTATCGGTTATGGCCACCAGGAATCCGGCGGCATAAGCCCGGAACGACGAAAGTCATAAATCTGTCAGTACGCCGCGAAAAGGACGATGTTCCTTCGTTCGCAGGTGTCATCAGCCACGATGGCGCCACCCAGCCCACCGGCCCGACCCGCAACTCTCCCAACTTTCGCCCCTGCTTCAACTGCGAGTCACATCCGTCTCGGGTTAGGTTGGGCGAGCCGGTCCGGCCCAGTGCCGTCCGCCCGGGTGGCCCCGGCCGGTGTCGTCGAGGGCGTCAGCAGCCCCGGCGGCCGTGGGAGAGGGGCCTTCCGCTCTTGTCATCCCTGAGAAATCTGCTGCGCACCGTGGCGCTGGTCGGCATGTCGGCCGCGCTGATCGCCCCGACGGCGGTGGCCCAGGCCGAGCCGTCCCCCGCCGACCTGACCCGCCGGATCGAGACGTCCTCGGCCGAGTTGGAGCGGGTCGTCGAGTCGTACAACAAGTTGCGTGAGGAGATCAAGACAAACGAGGCCGCCGTGGCCCGATTACAGACCCGCATCGGCCCGCTCGAACAGCAGGTCGAGCAGAGCCGGGCCGACGTGGCCGAGATCGCCTCCACCGCGTACAAGAGTGGCGGTCTGCGCACCGCGGACGCCCTGCTGCGCGCGGGCGGCTCGGCTGCGCTGCTGGACCGGCTCGGCACGATCGAGCAGCTGACCCGCCAGCGGCAGGAGAGCATCTCCGGCTTCACCGCCGACCAGCGGCAGCTGCTCGACGAGAAGGCCCGCCTGGGCACGACCTTGACCCGGCAGGCCGCACAGGCCCGTCAGCTCGCCACGGCCAAGAAGCAGATCGAACAGGACCTGGCCAAGCTGTACGAGCTGCGCCGGCAGGCGTACGGGGCCGCCACCGAGCGACCCGAGCCCACGGCAGCGACGGCCGAGTCCAGGAACGTGCCCGCCGTGTCCGGTGCTGCCGGAACAGCGGTGCGTTACGCGTTCGGGGCGATCGGGAAGCCGTACAAGTGGGCGGGCGAGGGGCCGGACGGCTACGACTGTTCCGGGCTGACCCTGGCGTCCTGGCGGGCGGCCGGCAAGTCGCTGCCGCACAGCGCCCGGATGCAGTGGAGCGCTGTCGCCCACATCGGGCGGGGCGAGCTACGCCCCGGCGACCTGATCTTCTACAGCGGGCTGGGGCACGTCGCCCTCTACGTCGGCGACGGTCAGGTGATCGACGCGCCCAGCGCCGGTCGCAACGTGCTCAAGCGGGGCATGAACATGATGTCCATCCACGGTTACGGCCGGGTCCGCTAACCACTGTCACTGACGGCGAACGGCCGGCGTCCCCCTATCGGACGCCGGCCGTTCGCCGTCATTACTACCAGGTCAGGCCGCCTGCAGCCCCTCCGCCCGGGCCAGCTCACGGAGCCGGCCGAGGGCCTGGATCTCCAGTTGCCGGATCCGCTCGCGGGACAGCGAGAACCGTGACGCGACCTCGGTGAGCGAGTGCTCCCGGCCGTCCTCCAGCCCGTAGCGGGCCCGCATGATGCCGGCGGACCGGTCGTCGAGGTGGTTGAGCAGCCCCTCGATGCGCTGCCGCTCCAGGCCGCTGAGAACGATGTCCTCCGGCGACGGCGCGTCACTGTCGGCGACCAGGTCACCGAGGTTCGTGTCGCCGTCGTCGCCCACCGGGGTGTCGAGCGAAACGGTGTCCTGCGACCAGCGGCGCAGCTCGTTCACCCGCTCGACGGTGACGCCGAGGGCGTTGGCGATCTGCTCCGGCTCCGGGTCGCTGCCCAACTCACGGGTCAGCTGCCGGGCCACGTTGCGCATCCGGTTGACGTCCTCCACCAGGTGCACCGGCAGACGGACGGTGCGCTCCTGCTGGGCGATCGCCCGGCTGATCGCCTGCCGGATCCACCAGGTGGCGTAGGTGGAGAACTTGTAGCCGCGCTCGTAGTCGAACTTCTCGACCGCCCGGACGAGGCCGGTGTTGCCCTCCTGGATCAGGTCCAGCATGGGCATCCCCGAGCGCACGTAGCGCCGGGCGATCGACACGACCAGTCGGAGGTTGGCGCGGATGAAGAGGTCCTTCGCCCGCTCGCCCTCGACGACCAGCCATTCCAGGTCGGCCCGGTCGACACCGGCGGGAACGGCTTCCTCACCGAGCAGGTGCTCGGCGTAGAGGCCGGCCTCGATCGCCTTGGAGAGATCGACCTCCTTGGCGGCGTCCAGCAGTGGCGTCCGGGAGATCTCGTGCAGGTAGACGCCGACCAGGTCGCGCTCCTCGGCAACCTCGTCGGTTCGCATGCCGATGTTCTTGTCCACGTTGCCCACGGTCCCCTCGCTCGCGCCGGTTGCCCGGTTCCTTGCCATTCCCCACACCTGTCAGCCCCTGGTAACTTCTGCTGTGCCCATCGGTGCTGACACCTACACAACAGATGAGACGTGTCGGGGATTCCTGGTCGTGAGTCGAAAGTGTCACGAATGCCTGAGTAGTAGCTGAGAGCACGGTCCATGTTTGCTGTCAGCACCCGTCGGGTGGCTCGCCACTGGGCACCACGTACGGGTTACCGCACCATGGCAACACCGCCCGTCGCGGGGGCACAGCGACCCGGATCACCACCATGATGCGATCCTGGTCACTGCCAGATACGCGCCGGTGAGCCGGTCGGTTCATTCACGGGGGTGTTATTACCCCCCGGCCAGATGAACAATCCGAGGGCCGATTCGCTTCCCGGGGGACGGGGGCGCTACGAGGCGAGCAGGGCGAGGGCGCCGCGCACCTGATCGGCCGAGCGGGCCAGCGCGGCCCGGGCAGCGTCGATCTCGGCACCCGAGACAAGGGCGACGAGCGCCGTCTTCAGGTCCCCGTCGGCGTCGGTGAGGGCCTGCTGGGAAAGCTCCTCCGAGCAACCGGTGGCCTCGACCAGAATCGAGATCATTCGTCCGCGAAGTTTCGCGTTGGTGGCCACCATATCGATCATGAAGTTCGAGTAGACCCGGCCCAGACGCACCATGACGGCGGTCGAGAACGTGTTGAGCACCAGTTTCTGCGCTGTGCCCGCCTTCATCCGGGTCGACCCGGTGACCACCTCGGGTCCGGTGTCCACCCCGATGAACACGTCGACCGACCGGGCGGCCTCCGCCTCCGGATTGGCGCAGAGCAGCACCGTCGAGGCGCCCTTGGCGCGGGCCGCGGACAGCGCCCCGAGGACGTACGGGGTGCGTCCGCTGGCCGCCAGACCGACCACCAGGTCCCCGGCCCGTACACAACTGGCCGATTCGACCGCGCCGCCCCGGTCGTCGTCCTCGGCGTCCTCGACGGCCCGCCACATGGCGTCCGGGCCTCCCGCGAGGTGTGCGCAGAACCAGTGTCGGGGCGAGTTGAAGGTGGGGGCCAGTTCGGCCGCGTCGAGCACGCCCAGCCGGCCGGAGGTGCCGGCCCCGAAGTAGTGCACCCGGTGACCGCCGCGTAGCGCCGCGACAGCCAGGTCGACGGTGGTGGCGATCTCGTCGAGCACCGCGGCGACCGCCGCGGGTACCCGTCGGTCCGCCTCGTTGATCACGGTGAGCACGTCCCGGGTCGACATCAGGTCGAGGTCGACGCTGTGCGGGTTACGTCGTTCGGTGGGGGCACCCACCCGGACCGTGGGGCGAGCGGGCCGTGCGGGCATCTCCGCACCGGCCGTCATGCCCGCCTCCGGTTGGCACCCACCCGGTGCGACTGGACCGCCTCGGCGGTCGCCTCCAGGGCCTTGCGTGCCCGGGCGCGGTTGCGGGCCGCCACTCCGACGAAGAGGCAGTCGACCACTGTGAGCTGGGCCAGCCGGCTGGCCGTCGCGCCGGAGCGGTAGGTGGTCTCCCGGGCCGCCGTGGTCAACACGAAGTCCGCCACGTCGGTGATCGGCGAGCGCGGGAAGTTGGTCAGCGCCACGGTCACGGCACCGCGGGTACGGGCCTGCTCCAGCACCTCGATCACGTCGGAGGTGGTGCCGGTGTGCGAGATGCCGATCGCCACGTCTCCCCGGCCCAGGAGGGCGGCCGAGGTCAGCGCGGTGTGCACGTCCGGGAAGTAGAAGGCGATCCGGCCGATGCGGTGCAGCTTCTGCTGGAAGTCCGAGGCGACGAACCCGCTGGCGCCGGCCCCGTAGATGTCGATCCGAGCGGCACCGCTGATCGCCTCGACCACCTGCTCGCAGACGGCGGGGTCGAGTTGCTCGGCGGTCTCCTCGACGGCGCGGGCGTCGTTGAACGCGATGGTGGCGATGATCTGGGCGAGGTCGGCGCCGGGCGGGATGTCACCGCCGACGACGCGGGCGTCCGGTGGCTCGATCCGGCGGGCGGCCTCGGCGGCGAGGCGGATGCGCAGTTGGGGGTAACCGTCCATGCCCACCGAGCGGCAGAACCGGATGACCGTCGCCTCGGAAGTCTCGGCTGCGGTGGCGAGGTCGGTGATTGTCCGTCGGGCGGCGGCCGCCGGGTCGGAGACGACCAGCCGGGCGACCCGCTGCTCGGCGGGCGACAGCGATGGCAACAGCCCGCTGATGTGGACGATCAGCCCACCGGGCTCGTGACTCGCAGAAATCTTCGGACTCTTCGCCACGGGTGAAACTTACTTTCACCAAGCGTGAGCGTCAACTATGACTGTCCGACGTGGGGGAAACTTCGATCGCCGGGATCACCGGTCCCGCACAGCCTGCCACTTTCCCAGGATCGCCGCCTCATCCGCCGGGTCGAGTCCACCCTGCCGGACGGCCGCCGGGTGTGCGGCCATCCACGACGCCGTCGCCCGAACGGTATCGACCAGCGGACGGACGGTCAGACCGGCGTCCAGGGCCGGTCGGACGTCCCGGTCCATCAGGCCGGCGGTCTCCGGCAGTCGCACCCAGAGCGGCAGCGCCCGCTCCCCCGACCACTCGCGCACGTCGTGGGACAGCAGGAACTCCTGGTCGACCCAGGTGAGGGCCGGATCGGCGACGCCCAGCCCGGCGGCCACCCCGGCCAACAGGTCGGCCCGGGACATCGCCGGACCGGAGCCGTCGTACGTGCCGCCGAGGCCGGTGCCGGCGGCGTGCAGCAACCAACGCGCCAGATCGGCGACGTCCACGAACTGCACCCGATCGGTCGGGCGCCCGGGGGCCAGCACCTCGCCACCGGCCGACAGCCGCCGCACCCAGTACGGGAAACGGTCGCTCGGATCCTCCGCGCCGACGATCAGCCCCGCCCGGCAGATGAACGAGCGGTCCACGCCCACCCGCTCCCGGACCAGCTCCTCGATGCTCACCTTGCACTCGCCGTACCAGCGGTGGTCCGGGCCGACCGGACCGTCCACGTCCGGCGGGGCGGGCGCCAGGATCGGCGCGCCCGCAGCGGTCTGGCCCGGCGTGGTGTGATCCGCGTACACCGAGATCGTCGACACGAACGACCAGTGGTCGACGTGGTCGGCGAGCGCGGCGAGCGCGTGCCGGGCGTGGCTGATCTGGCGGGTCACGTCGACCACGACGTCGAAGCCCCCGGCGGCGAGCGGGACGAGCGACTCGGGATCATCCCGGTCGGCCGCCACGAACCGCGCCCCGGCCGGCACCGCGCCGGACACGCCCCGGGCCGCGCAGGTCACCTCGTGACCCTGTTCGACGGCGAGCTGCGCCGTGGCCCGACCGAGGAATTGGGTGCCACCGAGAATGAGGATCCGCATCCGCCGATCCTGCGCCCCCGAGGTCCGAACAACCCAACCAATCTGCCGACGGCAGACCGCGATCATGAAGTTGTCGCCCCTCGGATCGGCGTGTCACGGCAACAACTTCATGATCGACGGAGGCGCTCGAAGGGCGGGGGGGCACTAGCGTGGGGCTTATGGGAGAGCGCAGCGTGTTGGTGACCGGGGGTTCCGGCGGGCTCGGCGGGGCGGTCGTCACCGCGTTCGTCGAGGCGGGCTGGCGGGTGGTCGTACCCGAGCGGAAGGCCCGGCCCGGGTCGGAGCCGGCGGTGGCCGGGCTGGTCCGCGTGGTCGCGGACCTGGGCGAGCCGGCGGGCGCGGCGCAGGCGGTCGAGGCCGCGGCCGGCGACCCGGCGGCGCCGCTGCGCGCGGTGGTCAACCTCGTCGGTGGGTACGCCAGCGGCGGGTTGGTCCACGAGACCCCGGTCGAGGAGTTCGAGCGGATGCTCACCGTCAACCTGCGGCCGACCTATCTGGTCACCCAGGCCGCGCTCCCGCACCTGGTGGCGTCCGGCGGCGGCGCGGTGGTCTGCGTCTCGGCCCGCGCGGCGGTCACCCCGTTCCGGGGCGCGGCCGGCTACTCGACGGCCAAGGCGGCGGTGCTGGCCTTCGCCAACGCGGTAGCGGTGGAGTACCGCTCGCAGAACGTCCGTTGCAACACGCTGCTGCCCAGCGTCATCGACACCCCGGCGAACCGGGCCGCCCAGCCCGACGCCGACCATTCCCGCTGGGTCACCCCGGCCGAGATCGCGCCGGTGATCCGGTTCCTCGCGTCGGCGGACTCCGCCCCGACCAGCGGCGCCACGGTGCCGGTCTACGGGCGGGCCTGAGCCACCACCGGGCCGAGGTCCTCTCCGCCCCGGGCGGACGGCGGTAGCCAGGTCTCCAGGTGCGCCTGAATCTGCTCGGTCACCTCCTCGGCCGTGCGGCCCGCGTCCACCAGCACGAAGCTGGGGTACTCGGGCAGTGCCCGGTAGGCGGTGTCGGCGGCCGTCAACCACCCCATCGTCTCGTGGTCGGTGCCGCGTTCCTCGATACGCCGGTACGCCTCCGCCGGGTCGACGGCGAGCAGGAAGGTCACCTGCGGCGTCGGGAACAGCCGGTAGCCGGCCCGGGCGAGCCGCTCCCAGCGCTGCCCGCCGTGCGCCCGGATGCTCGCGTACTGGCAGGCCGAGTAGCGGTCCATCACCGCCGTCCGGCCGGTGAGCAGACAGCTGATCAGGGCGATGGCGATGGCCAGCCAGCGCAGTACCGACTCCACGGCCAGCACGCCGTCGCGACCGACGAGCCGCTGCGCGTCCGGCCGGCCGAGGCGTTGGGCGATCCGACCGAGCCAGCGGCGGCCACTGGCGTTGCGGCGGTAGGTGGCGGGGCGCCCGGCGGCGTTCAGCGCGTCGGCCAGCCGGTGTGCCTGCGTGGTCTTACCCGAACCGTCGATTCCGATCAGGGCGACGGTGCGCAATCGGGCCTTGCGTCGTCGCATCCCCGATGATCTGGCCACTCTCCACAGGTTATCCGACCCACGCACGTGGTCCGCGAGGTTTGTGGTGCTTCATCCCTGTTGACGCCCGACCGAGACACCAGCAGGTGTGGACGACCGGAGTGCCGGGTACCGGAGTTCGAAATCCAACCGCCGGTCCACCAACACGACGACGGAGGAACCAGATGGCTGAGCGCGGAGACGAGAGTCTGGTGCACACCCTCAAGAAGGTCGCCGCCGTGCTCAAGCAGTCCGAGATTCCGTTCGCCCTGGGCGGCAGCTTCGCGGTCTACGCCCACGGGGGGCACTCCAGCGATCACGACGTCGACTTCCTGATCCGGGAGGCCGACGTGGAAGAGGCACTGGAGGCCCTGGTGGCCGCCGGTTTCGTCGCGGAGCGTCCGCCGGAGGACTGGCTGGTGAAGGTCTTCGACGACGGCCGGATGGTGGACCTGATCCACCGGCCGATCGAGACTCCGGTCACCGAGGAGACGTTCGCCGACACCGTCGTCCGACCGGTGGACGCGATTCGCATGCCGGTGCTGTCCGCGACCCAGCTGATGGTGCACAAACTGCTCAGCTTCTCCCAGCACTACTGCGACTTCGCCCGCGGCCTGCCGCTGGCCCGCTCACTGCGGGAGCAGATCGACTGGGAACGGGTACGCAAGGAGACGCAGCACTCGCCGTACGCCGAGGCGTTCCTGGTGCTGCTGGACCGGCTGGAGGTGGTGTCGGTCGCCGGCACCCAACCAGGAGAGGGGACATCGTGACCCACCATCGCGACATCGACACCGGGCCACCCGACGAGTACGTCGAGGCGGAGATCCAACGGCTGCTCGTCGAGGACCCCGCCGTCGCCGAACAGGGGATCACAGTGGTTCGACGGGAACGCGCCCTCGTGCTCTACGGCGAGGTGGAGAGTCCGCACCGACGGGACGAGATCCTACGTCGGGTGTCCGAGCGCTTCCCGGACGTGCCGGTCACCAGCGACATCGGGGTGATCCGCGCCCAAGCGCCCACGGAGATCGAGCAACTGCCCTGAGGGAGGTTCCATGGTGATCCGGATTGCCGCTGTGGGCGACGTGCATCTGGACGAGGACGTGGTCGGCCGGTTCCGACCGGCGCTGGAGGAGCTGCCGGAGTGCGCTGATGTGCTGCTGTTGGCCGGGGACCTGACCCGGCACGGCACCGAGGCCGAGGCGCGCTGCGTGGCAGAGGAGTTCGGCGGCCTGGCCGTACCGGTGGTGACCGTGCTGGGCAACCACGACCACCAGTGTGACCAGGTGCCACAGGTGGTCAAGGTGCTGGAGGACGCGGGCATCACGGTGCTGGAGGGCAACGGCGTCGTGCTGGACTGCGCGGGTGGCCGGCTCGGCATCGCCGGCGTCAAGGGCTTCGGCGGCGGGTTCGCCGGGCGGTGCGCCAGTGACTTCGGCGAGCCGGAGATGAAGTCCTTCGTGCGGACCACCACCGAGAGCGCGGACCGTCTCGGTGCGGCGCTGCGCTCGCTGGACTGCGACATGCTGGTCGCGCTCACCCACTACTCGCCGGTGCCGGACACGCTGGCCGGCGAGCCGTTGGAGATCTACCCCTTCCTGGGGTCGTACCAGCTGGGACAGGCGATCGACTCGGCGCCCACGGCGCTGGCCGTGCACGGGCACGCGCACGCCGGCACCGAGCGCGGCACGACCCCCGGCGGGGTACGCGTCCGCAACGTCGCGCACCCGGTGATCAAGCAGGCGTACAGCGTCTTTCATGTCGGGGATCAACTCGACACCGACCAGGTTTCCCCGATCGGCCAGTCGGGTAGTCAGAGGTCATGGAGCTGATTCTCTGGATTCTCGCAGTCGTACTCGTGGTCGCCGGCATCCTCGCGCTGTTCCGCCGGCAGATCCTGTGGGGCGTCGTCCTCATCGTTGTCGGGCTGTTGGTCGGCCCGGGTGGTGTCAGCATCTTCAATTAGCGCTCATACCTTCGAACACCGGGACCCGTCGGGGTCGCCGCGACCGGAGCTTCGTCCTCCCGACAGAAGCACCGGCCGCGGCGATCCCGGCGCTTTTTTGTGGCTGCCGACCCGGTGAACCGCCCTTCGGCTCGCCGGTTTGCCGACCCCGAGGGCTCGGCGGTTTAAGCCGACCCCGGGGGGAAATATCTCGACCATGGAGATGTCTCAGGACGCGCCGGCGGCCTCCGGGCGGCGGGCCTGGTGGGCCCCTCGCCGGTTTCGCGGCGGCGGTCATCGTCGCGGCCGCGATCGGCGGCCTGGGCGTGCAGGGCACCACCGAGGAGTACGCGAACCTGCGGCAGCCCGGCTGGGCCCCGCCCTCGTGGCTCTTCGGCCCGGTCTGGTCACTGCTCTACGCGCTGATCGCGGTGGCCGGCTGGCTGGTGTGGCGCCGGGTCGGCTTCTCCCCCGCCCTCTGGGCGTGGACCGCCCAACTGGTGCTCAACGCGATCTGGACCCCGCTGTTCTTCGGCGCCGGGCGGTACGGTCTCGCGTTCGCCGAGATCGTGCTGATGTGGCTGGCGATCGGCCTGACCGTGGCGCTGTTCGCCCGGGTGTCCCGGGTGGCGACGGCGCTGCTGCTGCCGTACTGGGCCTGGGTCACCTTCGCCGCCGCGTTGAACCTGGCGATCTGGCAACTCAACAACTGACCGCACGGTCCCCGGCGGCGCGCGCCCGCCGGGGACCGTGACAGTCACCGGGTCAGCAGCGGGGCACGCCCGGGATGTAGCCGTCGGAGCCGGTGTACACGTACGCGTCGGCGATGTAGCGGCCGGAGCCGATCCGGTCCCAGATCGAGCTGGTGCCGTACGTGCCGGTGACCGTGGTGCCACTGGTCTGGCAGGCGATCGTCACCCGGGTGCCGTCGGCGACGGTGCCCACCGAGGCGTACCCGGTGCCGGGGCCGGAGCGGACGGTCAGTGGCGTGCCGCTGGTGTCGACGGTGCCGTTGCCGCTGCCCGAGGAGCACCCGTTGTTACTGGTGTAGCTCTTGGTGCCCCAGTACAGCGCGAGGGTGCCGTTGAAGCGGACCTGGATGTCGGCGCCGTTGAGGCGCTGCTCGTAGTGCAGGTGGGGGCCGGTCGATCCGCCGGTGCTGCCGACCCAGCCGAGCACCTTGCCGTACCCGACCGTCTGCCCGACGGAGACGTTGAAGCCGCTGAGGTGGGCGTAGTACGTGCTGTAACCGCCCCCGTGGTTGATTCGGACGTACTTGCCGTAGCTGGTGCCGCCGAGGTCGGTCACCCGGTCGACGGTGCCGGGGGCGCTCGCCACCACCGGGTCGCCCTGGTCGTCGGTGCGGTTGAAGTCGACGGCGTACGCCGGGCTGTGGTCCGACCGGGTCTGCCCGGACCAGGACTGCCCGCACGGGAACGGCACCCTGAAGGTCGGCGCGGCCAGGGCCGGGGTCGCCGGCACCAGCGCTCCCCCGACGAGGAGACCCGTCACCAACAGGCTGATCCACCGCTTTCGCATACAGCTCCTCCTATGTCGAAAACCTTCGATCCGGTCGGGCTAGCCTGACAGATATCGTCAATCTTCGAAAGAGTCCTCAGCCTGTCCCGGAAACGCGCCCACCAGGCAGCCCGCAGGTTTCCGGATTGTTACTCGCTCGTGTCTGACAGGGGGTGGACCGGGCCGGATGCAAGCGCTTACATGTGTGCACGCCCAATCGGACCGGCGACGGGTCACCAGCACGACCGCGCCGGCTAGGAAGGAGGACGGCATGGCGGTCTTTACCAGACCACGCCAGGCCTTCGTGATCGCCGGTGTAGTCGGGCTGGCGCTCAGCGCCACCGCCTGCGGTACCGGCGACGACAAGAAGAGCAGCAAAGCGGGTTCCGCGGAGTGCGCCGCATACGACAAGTACCAGGGTCACGACGGCAAGAAGGTCTCCATCTACGCGTCCATCCGTGACGCCGAGGCCGACCTGCTGGAGCGGTCGTGGTCGCAGTTCACCGAGTGCACCGGCATCGAGATCGACTACGAGGGCAGCGGCGAGTTCGAGGCGCAGCTCCCCGTCCGGGTCGACGGTGGCAACGCCCCCGACATCGCCTTCGTGCCGCAGCCGGGCCTGGTGAAGCGTTTCGCGGACGCCGGCAAGCTGAAGTCCCTCGGCGCCGACACCAAGGCCCTCGCCGAGCAGAACATGCCGGCCGACTGGCTGAAGTACGGCACCGTGAACGGGACGCTCTACGGCGTGCCGCTCGGCGCCAACGTGAAGTCCTTCGTCTGGTACTCGCCGAAGACGTTCAAGGAGAAGGGCTGGGAGGTTCCGACCACCTGGGACCAGCTCATCGCTCTGAGCGACAAGATCGCCGCCAGCGGCACCAAGCCGTGGTGTGCGGGCGTCGAGTCCGGTGACGCCACCGGCTGGCCGGCCACCGACTGGATCGAGGACGTGGTCCTGCGTACGCAGGGTCCCGAGGTCTACGACCAGTGGACCACCCACGCCATCCCGTTCAACGACCCGAAGATCGTCGACGCGGTCGACCGCGCCGGCAGCATCCTCAAGAACGAGAAGTACGTCAACGGTGGCTTCGGCGGCGTCAAGAGCATCACCACCACCGCCTTCCAGGAGGCGGGCCTGCCGGTGACCACCGGCAAGTGCGCGATGCACCGACAGGCGTCGTTCTACGCCAACCAGTTCCCCGAGGGCACCAAGGTGGCCGAGGACGGCGACGCGTTCGCCTTCTACTTCCCGGCCATCGACCCGGCCAAGGGCAAGCCGGTGCTGGGCGCGGGCGAGTTCGTCGTCGGCTACGCCGACCGTCCCGAGGTCCAGGCCGTGCAGACCTACCTCGTCTCGGCGGAGTACGTGAACAGCCGCGCGAAGCTCGGCAACTGGGTCACGGCGAACAACAAGCTGGACATCGCCAACGTCGCCAGCCCGATCGACAAGCTGTCCGTCCAGATCCTCCAGGACAAGACGGGCACCTTCCGCTTCGACGGATCCGACCTGATGCCGGCAGCAGTCGGCGCGGGAACGTTCTGGAAGGGCATGGTCGACTGGCTGAACGGCAAGGCGACCGCCCCGGTGCTCCAGGGCATCGAGAGCAGCTGGCCTAAGTGATCCCGGCGGTGGCCCGGTCCGCTGTCGCGGGCCGGGCCACCGGCCGAGGTGGACCCGGAAGGGAGGGTTGATGACGTTCGACTTCGCCGATCAGCAGCCGAAGTTCCTCATGCTGATGTACGGGCTGGTCGCCTTCGTGGTGGTCGTGGGCGGTCTACTCGTGTTGCTCGACGTGGTGCCGGCCTGGTTCGCCCGTCGGCGGGAGGCCCAGCTCGTCGCCGCCTCAGTGGGCGGGGGCCCGCTGCCCCGCCGACGCAAGCAGCGGGAAGGGCTCTTTGCCTTCTTCTTCCTGCTGCCGACTCTGCTGCTGCTCGTCGTCGGCCTGGTCGTGCCGGCCATTCGCACCACGCTGCTCTCCCTGATGGATGGAAGCAGCACCAACTGGGTGGGCCTGCGCAACTACGGCTGGATGTTCTCCGACGACTCGATCGTCCGGGTCCTGATCAACACTCTGGTCTGGGTGCTCCTGGTCCCGCTGGTGGCGACCGGCTTCGGCCTGATCTACGCCGTACTCGTGGACAAGGCCCGGTTCGAGGCGGTGGCGAAGTCGCTGATCTTCCTGCCGATGGCCATCTCCTTCGTCGGCGCCAGCATCATCTGGAAGTTCGTCTACGCCTACCGGGGTGAGGGCGACCAGATCGGTCTGCTCAACCAGATCGTGGTCAGCCTCGGCGGTGAACCGAAGCAGTGGCTCCTCGAATCACCCCTGAACACGCTGCTGCTGATCGTCATCATGGTCTGGATCCAGGCCGGTTTCGCCATGGTGGTGCTCTCCGCCGCGATCAAGGCGATCCCCGGCGACATCGTCGAGGCCGCCCGGCTCGACGGCGTCAGCCCGTGGCAGATGTTCTGGCAGATCACCATGCCGAGCATCCGGCCGGCGCTCATCGTCGTGGTGGTGACGCTCACCATCGCCACGCTCAAGGTCTTCGACATCGTCCGGACCTCGACCAACGGCAACTACGACACGAGCGTGATCGCCAGCGAGATGTACAACCAGGCGTTCCGGTACGGCCAGAACGGGCAGGGTTCCGCGCTCGCGGTCTTCCTCTTCATCCTGGTCATCCCGGTCGTGATCTACCAGATCCGCAACCTCCGTCAGCAGCGGGAGGGCTGAGATGACCACCGCAACGCCCACCGTCGCCGCCGGCGCCCAGAAGACCGACGACACCCCGAGCACCACGGCCGGCCGGGTTCGCAAGCGGCTGAACAGCCGTACCGCGACGCTCGTCTCGATCGCCATCGCGGTGGTCTGGACGATCCCGACCTTCGGCCTGCTCGTCTCCTCCCTCCGGCCGGAGGACGAGATCAAGACCACCGGCTGGTGGACGGCCTTCACCAACCCCCAGTTCACGTTCGAGAACTACGAGCAGGTTCTGTTCGGGCGGTCGGCGTCCTCGGGGCAGCTCGCCGGTTCCTTCATCAACTCGCTGGCGATCACCATCCCGTCGGTGCTCTTCCCGCTCGCCTTCGCCTGCCTCGCCGCGTACGCGCTGGCGTGGATCAACTTCCGCGGTCGGGACTGGGTCTACATCGCGATCTTCGCGTTGCAGATCGTGCCGCTGCAGATGGCCCTGGTGCCACTGCTGAAGTTCTTCTCCACCGGCGTCACCCTCGGCGGCGTCACGCTGATGCCGGCCTGGGACCTGGTCGACGAACAGAAGTTCGCCCAGGTGTGGTTCGCGCACACCTGCTTCGCGCTCCCGTTCGCCGTCTTCCTGCTGCACAACTTCATCTCGCAACTGCCGGGGGACCTGATGGAGGCGGCCCGCGTCGACGGCGCCACCCACCCGAAGATCTTCCGCACCATCGTGCTGCCACTGATCACCCCGGCGCTGGCGGCGTTCGGCATCTTCCAGTTCCTCTGGGTCTGGAACGACCTGCTGGTGGCACTGATCTTCGCCGGTGGCGGCAACGAGACCGCCCCGCTCACCGTCCGGCTCGCCGAGATGGCAGGCACCCGGGGCAACGAGTGGCAGCGCCTGACCGCCGGTGCGTTCGTCAGCATCGTCGTACCCCTCATCGTGTTCCTGTCCCTGCAGCGCTTCTTCGTGCGAGGTCTGCTCGCCGGCAGCGTCAAGGGCTGACCCGCGCGCCCGCCGCCGCCTGGCCCCTCGGGCGGCGGCGGGCGCTCCGGGCACCGAGCGGGGGAAACCGTGACGAGGATCGATGATGTGGCCCGGCTGGCCGGAGTCTCCACGGCCACCGTCTCGCGGGCGCTGCGCGGACTACCGACGGTCTCGGCCGCCACCCGGCGCCGGGTGCTCGCCGCCGCCGAGCAACTCGACTACGAGGTCTCGCCGAGCGCGTCCCGGCTCGCCGGGGGCCGGACCGGCACGGTGGCGGTGGTGGTCCCCCGGATCACCCGCTGGTTCTTCAGCACCGTCGTCGAGGCGGTCGAGGAGTACCTCCACCAGTCCGGCTACGACCTGCTGCTCTACAACCTGGGCGGCCGGGAGCAGGTGCGCCAGCGGGTCCTGCGGACGGCCAACCTGCACAAGCGGGTGGACGCCATGATGCTCGTCGCCACACCCCTGCGTCCGGCCGACCTGACCGCGCTGGCCACGCTGGAACTGCCCGGCGTCACCATCAGCTCGGGCAGCAGGGTGCCCAACTGGCCGTGCGTACGGATCGACGACGTGGCGGCCGCGCGGGTCGCGACCAAGCATCTGATCGACCTCGGCCATCACCGGATCGCCCACATCTCCGGCGACCCGGACGACGAGTTGGCCTTCACCACCCACCTCGACCGACGCCGGGGTTACCAGGCGGCGCTGCGCTGCGCCGGCCTGCGACCCGACCCCACCCTGGACATCGAGTCCACCTTCACCATCGACGGTGGCAACCGGGCCACCGCCGAGTTGCTGGCCCGCGGCGAGCCACCGACCGCGATCGTCGCCGCCTGCGACGAGATGGCGATGGGCGCGATGACCGCCCTGCGCGACGTCGGGCTGCGGGTGCCGCAGGACGTCAGCGTGGTCGGCATCGACGACCACGACCTGGCCGGTGTGCTCGGGCTCAGCACCGTCGCCCAGCCCGCCGCCGAGCAGGGCCGGCTGGCCGCCCAGATGCTGCTCGACCCGCTCGGGGCCCGGCCTCCGGGGCCCATCGTCAGTCAACGGGGTGCCGGTTGCGACACTCCGGTGGTCCTGCCCATCCGGTTGGTGGTCCGGGACTCGACAGCACCGCCCCGGGCACACTGAAGTCCACACACCGCAACACGGGAGACGACCCTGAACACCGACTCGACGCAGCAGACCCCCTCCGGTCCCCCGGCCACCGGCTGGTGGACCGAGGCCGCCATCTACCAGATCTACCCCCGCTCGTTCGCCGACTCGGACGGGGACGGCATCGGTGACCTGCCCGGCATCACCGCCCGCCTCGACCACCTGGTCGAGCTGGGCGTGGACGCGGTGTGGCTCTCCCCCTTCTACCCCTCGCCGCAGGCCGACGCCGGCTACGACGTGGCCGACTACCGCGACATCGACCCGCTGTTCGGCACCCTCGCCGACGCGGACAAGCTGATCGCCGAGGCCCAGGCCCGCAACCTGCGGGTGATCGTCGACCTGGTTCCGAACCACACCTCGTCGGCGCACCGCTGGTTCCAGGCCGCGCTGCCGGCCGCGCCCGGCAGCGCGGAACGGTCGCGGTACGTCTTCCGGGACGGCCGTGGTCCGGCCGGCGACCAGCCGCCGAACGACTGGCAGAGCGTCTTCGGTGGTCCGGCCTGGACCCGGACGGTCGACGCCGACGGACAGCCCGGCCAGTGGTACCTACACCTGTTCGACACCGGGCAGCCGGACCTCAACTGGGACAACCCGGAGGTGCACGCGGAGTTCCTGGACGTGCTGCGCTTCTGGTTGGACCGCGGGGTGGACGGCTTCCGGGTCGACGTGGCGCACGGCCTCATCAAGCAGGCCGACCTGGCCGACTGGCAGGAGCCGCAGGAGATCCTCTCCGGCAACGAGATCGACAAGCCTCGCCCGCCGATGTGGGACCAGGACGGCGTGCACGAGATCTACCGGCAGTGGCGGCAGGTGTTGGACAGCTACCCCGGCGAGCGGGTGCTGGTGGCCGAGGCCTGGGTGGAACCGGCCGAGCGGCTGGCCCGCTACGTCCGCCCGGACGAGATGCACCAGGCGTTCAACTTCGAGTACCTGCTCGCCGCGTGGAGCGCACCGGCCCAGTACGCGGTGATCACCCGTTCGTTGGAGGCGACCGACTCGGTCGGCGCACCGACCACCTGGGTGCTGTCCAACCACGACGTGGTGCGGCACGCCTCCCGGCTCGGCCTGCCGATCGGCACCGTACGCCCCAACGGCATCGGCATCGGCGACCCGCAGCCGGACGCCGCACTCGGTCTGCGCCGGGCCCGGGCGGCCACCCTGCTGATGCTGGCGCTGCCCGGCTCGGCGTACCTCTACCAGGGTGAGGAGCTGGGGCTGCCCGAGCACACCACCCTGCCCGACGAGGCCCGGCAGGACCCGACCTGGGCACGCAGCGGGCACACCCAGCGCGGCCGGGACGGCTGCCGGGTGCCGATCCCGTGGGAGGCAGACGCCCCGTCGTACGGCTTCGGGCCGACCGACGCGAGCTGGTTGCCGCAGCCCGCGCTCTGGGCGGAGTACGCGCTGGACCGCCAGCGCGACGTGCCCGGTTCGACGTACGAGCTGTACCGCACGGCGTTGCGGTTGCGCCGTGCCCACGGGCTGGGTCGCGGCACCCTGGAGTGGTTGTCCTCGGGCGACGAGGTGCTGAGCTTCCGCAACGGTGACCTGACCGTGCTGACCAACTTCGGTGCCGCCCCGGTGCCGGTGCCGGCCAACGCCGAGGTGCTCGCCGCCAGCGCGCCCCTGGACGACGACGGTGCGCTCCCGGCCGACGTCACCGTCTGGCTGCGGGCCTGATCCACACGCCGTGAGGGGCCAGGATCCGCGCACCATCAGGGATGTTGGCCCCTCACGCTCGCCCGAGGCAGTACCTTCCCTGATGGTGCGCGGATCAGGAAGAACAGGGCGGCGGTCAGAGGCGGTCGGCCCGGGCGTGCAGCAGGTCGTGCACGTTGTCGATGTCCGCCGGTGAGGTTCGCGAGGCGAGCCAGTACATGATCCCCGTCGGGATGAAGAAGAGCTGGAACGCGGCCAGCCCGACGGCGAAGTTCAGCGGTGGTGGGAACGCCACTCGCAGCGCCTGGAACGCCACCCCGACCAGCCCGTTCCCGGCGGCGCGACCGACCCCGTTCACCAGGTTGCCCAGGCTGTAGACAGTGCCCCGGTGCTCCGGTGGGTTGACGTCGGCGATCAACGCGAACCAGTTCGGCGAGTTGGCCGACGTCAACGCGAGCGCCACGACGGCGGTGAGCAGGCTCAGCCCGACCGACGGCTCGGTGAACACACTGGCCAGTACCGCACCCACCACCGCGCCGCCGCTCGCGCCGTCCGGCACGTCGATGGTCACCGGCACGAAGAACAACACCAGGTAGAACGGCAGCGCGGCGAGGATGCCGATCGAGGCGACGAGTGCCCGCCCTCGCGGGGTACGCCGTTGCACGGCGTCACCGATCAACCCGCCCACGATGGACAGCACCCCACCGAGCTGGAACAGGGTGGCGAAGACGCTGCCCACCACCACAGCTGTCGACGTGGAGTAGCCCTGGGCCTCGGCCCGTTCGGCGAACAGCACCGGCAGCCAGACCAACGAGCCGAAGGCGGCCTGCGCGGTCAGACCCTGCAGGATCAGCCACCGGTTGGTCCGCCGGGCCAGGATGCGCGGCACGTCGGCGCGGCTGATCCGGTAGTCGTACTCGGCGCCGGCGTCCAACCTGCCGGCCAGTTCCGGCTCGCTCTGGCCACGCCGGACGTCGTACGTGAACAGGTAGGCCACCGTGGCGACGAGGCCGACGCCGGTCAACAGCAGGAACGGCCGACGCCAGTCGGCAGCCCCGAGCAGCCCGCCGAGGAGAGTGCCCGCGAGGGTGCCGACCCCCTGGGAGAGACCCCAGAAGCTCATCACCAGCCCGCGTCGGGTCGGCGAGATCAGGTCGGTCACCACGGAGAAGCCCACCGACCCGACCGCGCCGAGACCGACCGCCGCGACCAGTTGCGCGGCCAGGAACGTCAGGTAGCCGCCGGCGAGGGCGCTGCCGCCGGTGCCCGCCGCCCAGAGCAGGGTGCCCACCATGAGCAGCGGTTTGCGGTTGGTGTGGTCACCGACGTACGCCCAGCCGACCGCCGCGACCGCGCTGACCAGGAAGCTGACCGCGGTGACCACGCCGAGCAGCCGACCGGACACGTCGAACGCGTCGGAGATCGGGCCGTACAGCGGGGATACCAGCCCGATCGCCACGTTGTCCAGCGAGGCGAGCAGCACGAACACCGCCACGCTGTACAACCGGTGCGCCCGCCCACCACCCCGACCGTGCGGGCGCAGGCCGGGCCCGCCACTGGTCACCGTCATGACCGGCAGCCAACCAGACCGCGTGCAGGAGGTCGTCACGCGGGTGGGTGCCGGTCGACGGTGACCGGCACCCACCCGCGCGTCGATCCCGACGGTCAGCGCCGGTCGAGCACCAACCCCCGCGCCGCGGCGTACTGGTCGCGCACCGCGGGGACGGCCGCCGCCGCGTACTCCTCGGTGCCCTCGACCGCCCAGACCGGCGGCTCGTCGCCGCCCAGGGCGACCCAGGCGGCCTGCCGGGCGGCACCGTCAGCGACGTACTCCCCGGCCGGTGGGACGACGACCGGGCAGCCGAAGACCTGTGGGGCGATCTGCCGCACCGCGGCCGACCGGGCACCGCCGCCGATCAGGATGACCCGGCGAGCGGTAGCGCCCTGCGCGGTCAGCGCGTCCAACCCGTCGGCGAGCGCGCAGAGCATGCCCTCCACGGCGGCCCGCGCCAGGTGCGCGGGGGTCGACGTACGCAGGGTCAGGCCGTGCACCGCACCGGTGGCGAGCGGTCGGTTCGGCGTCCGCTCACCCTCCAGGTACGGCACCATGACCAGCCCGTCCGCCCCGGCCGGCGCGGAGAGCGCCAGCTCGGCCAGCTCGTCCAGGTTGACGCCGAGCATCGCCGCGGCGGCGTCCAGCACCCGGGCCGCGTTGAGCGTGGCGACCAGCGGCAGGAAGCGACCGGACGCGTCGGCGAAGCCCGCCACCGCACCGCTCTCGTCAGCGGCGGGCACGTCGGCGACGCTGAACACGGTGCCGGAGGTGCCGATCGAGACGATCACGTCACCGGGCCCGGCGCCGACACCGAGCGCGGCGGCGGCGTTGTCCCCGGTGCCCGCACCGAGCAGGGCCCCGCCCGGCCCACCCAGTACGTCGGACAGCTTTCCCGCCGAATCCGCCGGACCGAGCACCTCGGGCAGCACCAACCGCCGGCCGAAGCCCCGCTCCAGCAGGTCCAGCCGGTACTGCCCGGTGGCCGGCGACCAGTAGCTGGTGCCGCTGGCATCACCCCGGTCGGTACGCAGCGCGTCCAGCCCCGGTGCTCCGGCCAGCCGCCAGGTCAGCCAGTCGTGCGGCAGGCAGACGGCCGCCACCCGGGCTGCCCGCTCCGGCTCGTGCGTGGCCAGCCAGCGCAGCTTGGTGAGGGTGAAGCTGGCCACCGGAACGCTGCCGGTGGCCTCGGCCCAGAACCGACTCCCGGCCGAGCCGCCGCCGGCCTCCTCGATGAGGTCGGCGGCGGCGTCGGCGGACCGGGTGTCGTTCCACAGCAGCGCCGGGCGGACCACCCGGCCGTCCTCGTCGAGACACACCATGCCGTGCTGCTGGCCGGCGACGGAGATCGCCGCCACGTCGGCCAACCCGCCGGCCTGGTCGGCGGCGCTACGCAGTGCCTGCCACCAGGCTTCCGGGTCGACCTCCGTGCCGTCCGGGTGCGGTGCCCGGCCCTGCCGGAGCAGGGCGCCGGTTTCCGCGTCCCGGATCACCACCTTGCAGGACTGGGTGGACGAGTCGACGCCCGCGACCAACGGCATGGCGGGGCCTCAGCGGGCGCCGAGCAGGTGCTCGACGGCGAGCTGGTTGAGCCGCACGAAGGCGAAGCCCCGAGCGGCCACCGCGTCGACGTCGACGTCCTCGAACGCGGACCGGTCGGCCAGGAACTCCTCGTAGCCCTCGCCGTCGCCGAGCGTCGGCGTGCTCAGCTCGCCGACCTTGCTGGCGGCGAGCGCCTCGACCACCTCGGGGTCGGCGCGGAACGCCGCCGCCCGCTCCTTGAGCAGCAGGTAGGTGCTCATGTTGGCCGCCGCGGAGGCCCACACGCCGTCCATGTCCTCGGTGCGGGACGGCTTGTAGTCGAAGTGCCGGGGGCCGTCGTAGGCCGGACCGCCGTTGGGGCCGCCGTTCTCCAGGAGGTCCACCAGGGCGAACGCGTTCATCAGGTCACCGTGGCCGAAGACCAGGTCCTGGTCGTACTTGATGCCGCGCTGGCCGTTGAGGTCCAGGTGGAACAGCTTGCCCTGCCAGAGCGCCTGGGCGATGCCGTGGGCGTAGTTGAGCCCGGCCATCTGCTCGTGCCCGACCTCCGGGTTGAGGCCGACCAGCTCGGGGTGCTCCAACTGCGAGATGAAGCCGAGCGCGTGCCCGATGGTCGGCAGCAGGATGTCGCCGCGCGGCTCGTTGGGCTTGGGCTCCAGGGCGAACCGCAGGTTGTAGCCCTTGTCGATGGAGTACTGGGTGAGCAGGTTGACGGCCTCGCGGTAGCGGTCCAGGGCGGCCTGGACGTCCTTGGCGAGGTCGTACTCGGAGCCCTCGCGGCCACCCCACATGACGAACGTGCTGGCACCCAGCTCGGCGGCCAGGTCGACCTGACGCAGCACCTTGCGCAGCGCGTACCGGCGGACGTCGCGGTCGTTGCTGGTGAAGCCGCCGTCCTTGAAGATCGGGTGGGTGAACAGGTTGGTGGTGACCATCGGCACCACCAGGCCGGTCTCGTCGAGGGCCTTGCGGAACCGGGCGATGTGCTGGTCCCGGGTGGCAGCGTCGACGCCGAACGGGATCAGGTCGTCGTCGTGGAAGGTGATGCCGTACGCGCCCAGCTCGGCGAGCCGGTGCACTGCCTCGACCGCGTCGAGTTCGGGACGGGTGGCGTCACCGAACGGGTCGCGGGCCTGCCAGCCCACGGTCCAGAGCCCGAAGGAGAACTTGTCGGCGGGGGTGGGACGGGGTGCCATGAGCAACCTCCGGGGTGGTGTTGTCCGCTATTTGTTCAGCGATTGAATTATTTGCCCACCCTATGGCACTGTCAAGGGGTGAGCCTCACCCACGCCCCGGCCGGCGCTGTCCGTCAGGGCAGCCTGCGCGAGCTCAACCTCGCCCTGGTCCTCGGCCGGATCGCCACGGCCGACCGACCTCCCTCCCGGGCCGACCTGGCGACCGCTACCGGCCTGACCAGAGCCACCGTGTCCGCGGTGGTCGAAGACCTGCTCGCCGGCCGGCTGGTCAGTGAGTCCGACCCCGCACCCCGCTCGGGAGCCGGCCGCCCGGCGCGCGGACTGGTCCTGGCCGATCAGGGGCCGGCCGGGCTCGGGCTGGAGGTCAACGTGGACTACCTGGCGGTCTGCGTGGTGGACCTCGCCGGCCAGGTCCGGCACCGCACCGTGCACCGGGCCGACCTGCGCCCGGTGGCCCCCGCCGACGCCCTGGCCCGCCTTGTCGAGATGGCCGGGGCAGCCCGCGAGGACGCCGCCCGGCGCGGCCTCACCCTGGTCGGGGCCGCCCTGGCGGTGCCCGGCCTGGTGGACGACGCCGGGCTCGTCCGGCTCGCGCCGAACCTCGGCTGGCATGACGTGCCGGTGCCGGCGCTCCTCGCCGAGCACCCTCCGCTGATCGAGCAGGTGCCCGGTATCCCCGCACTGGTGGTGGACAACGAGGCCAACCTCGCGGCGCTCGGCGAACTGCACTCGCAGCCCACCGGCACGTCCAGCTTCCTGCACATCTCCGGCGAGGTGGGCATCGGTGCCGGCATCGTGCTGGACGGCGCGCTGTTTCGCGGCGTACGCGGGTGGAGCGGCGAGATCGGGCACCTCCCCGTGCACCCCGAGGGCCGTCCGTGCCGCTGCGGCGGGCAGGGCTGCCTGGAGCAGTACGCCGGTCAGGAGGCGATCGTGACCGCCGCCGGGCTCGCCCGGGCGGAGCTTCCCGCAGACACCGCGACGGCCCGGTTGGCCGAGTTGGCCGAGGCCGGCGACGCCGACGCGCTGCGGGCGCTGCGCGACGCCGGAACGGCACTCGGCGTCGCGGTGGCCGGCGTCGTCAATCTGCTCGACCTGGACACCGTGGTGCTCGGTGGCGGTTACGCGGCGCTCGCGCCCTGGCTGTGCCCCCCGGTCCTCGCCGAGATCGGTGCCCGGGTGCTCACCGCGGCCTGGTCGCCGGTCACGGTCCGTCCGTCGACGCTCGGCGCGGAGGCCGCCGCGGTAGGCGCCGCCGGCTCGGTGGCCCGCCGGATCGTCGCCCAGCCCGCCGGCTGGTTGGCCCGCGCCGGCTGATCGCCACCCGCGCCGTGCATCGCTGTCGGGGGGAATCGGTACCCTTGCTGTCAGGCAAACGATCCCCGGTGAGGAGTCGAGAAGCAGCATGCGCACACGTCGTCAGACGCGAGCCGGCGTCCGGCGGTGACCACGACCCAGCGACCCGGCGGCACCCCGTTGCCGGCCGACGAGCGGTTGGCCCGGGAGTTGCTCGACGGGCTCGCCGAGGCCGTGCTGACGACGGACGAGGCCGGTCGGGTCACCCTGGTCAACGCCATGGCTGCCGAGTTGATCCCGGAGATCGACGCCGGCACCGAGCTGGCCGGGTGCTCGGTGGCGGCACTGGCCCGGGCTGTCGCCGGCGGCGCTGACCACTTCGACGCCGACCACCACGGCCGGCGACTGCGCGGCGTCCGACGGCAACTCGCCGGCTCCCGGTGGGCGTGGTACGTCCGCGACGTCACCGAGGAGCACGCCCGCGCCGACGCCCTGCTCACCGAACGATCCCGCACCGCGTTCCTCGCCCAGGCCGGCAGTCGGCTGGCGCTGGCCCTGCACCGCGACCAGGTCCTCCTGGCCACCACCACGCTCGCCGTTCCCTACCTCGCCGACGTCGCCGTCGCACTGCCCCGACCGACAGCGCCGGCCGAGCCGCACCCCCGATGGATCCGGTACGCCGACGGCGAGCCCGCCCCGATCACCGGGCTGGCCAGCCCCGCGCTGACCGGCTCCGTGCCCGGGCTGGCCGAAGTGCTGGCCGGCGACCGGGCCGAACCAGGCCCTTGGCCGGACGCCCCGATCACCGACCTGGCCGACCTGCTGCCGCCCGGGTTCGGCCCCCCGGGCATGGTGCTGGTCAGCCCGCTTCTCAGCGCCAGCGGGTCGGCTGGTGCGCTACTACTCATCCGCCGGACCGGGCGGCCCGACTTCGACCGGCGCGACGTGGAGCTGGCCCGGGAGTTCGCCACCCGCGCGGGTGCCGCGCTGGCCACCGCCGACCTGCACGGCGAGCAGGCTCACCTGGCCCGGGTGCTGCACACCAGTCTGCTCCCGCCCGAGCTGCCCGTCGTGCCCGGCGTGAGCCTGGCCGGCGGCTACCGGGCAGCGGGCGACACCCTCCGCATCGGCGGCGACTTCTACGAGGTGTTTCCGCACCCGCGCGGCGCCCTGTTCGCGCTCGGCGACGTGTGCGGCAAGGGTGTGGGCGCGGCGGTGCTGACCGGCCGGGTCCGCCAGTCGTTGCAGACGCTGAGGCTGGTGGAGCACCGCCCGCTGGAGCTGATCCACCTGCTCAACCAGGCGCTGTTCGACGCGCCGGACGCGGCACGACGCAACCAGTTCACCACCCTGTTGCTCGGTTCCCTGGACCGGGGGCCGACCGGGCTCGATCTTCGCGTCGCCGGCGGGGGTCACCCGGCGCCACTGCTGGTCACCGCCGACGGCACCGTCACCCCGGTCCCGGTCGGTGGCATGCCGGTGGGGGCGCTGACGGCCGCACGGTTCGCCGAGAGCCGGGTGCACCTCGATCCGGGCGATCTGCTGCTCGCGTACACCGATGGGGTGACCGAGGCGTGCAACCCGCGCGACGCGGCGATGTTCGGCGAGGCCCGGCTGCGGGCCGCGCTCGTGGCGGCGGCCGGGCAACCGCCGGCGGCGCTGATCGACCGGGTGCTCCGCGCTGTCGACGACTGGGCGGGCGGGCAGGCCCACGACGACATCGCGATGCTGGCCGTAGGCGTCCCAGCATGACCGACGGGTGGCCGCCCGGCCGGCTCGATCAGGCGGTACGCGCCACCGGCGGGCCGTCGGCCGGCCACTCCCTGGTGCTGCCGACCGATCGTTCCGGACCGCCCGACGAACCCGTCCACCCCGTTCGGGTCTGCCGACCCGAATCGCCCGACCAGTCCCCCGACCGCCCACCGGGCCGGTCCGGGCCGTCCGGCCAGTCCCCCTGGCCCGGCGGCTCATCCGACGCCGGCGCGTGCTGCGCCTGCTGGCGGCGGGCGGTCTCGTCGAACTCCCGCATTCCGCGCAGCAGCGCGTCGCGGCCCTCCCGGCTCATCCCGGCAAGCACGGCGGCGAGTTGGCCCTGGCGGTCGGCCCGCAGCTCGGCGAGCAGCCGACGAGCCTCCGGGGTGAGGTGCAGCGAGATCTCCCGTCGGTCGAAGCGGCCCGGCTCACGCTCCAGCATGCCGGCGGCGACCAGCCGGTCGCAGAGACGGCTGGCGGAGCTGAGCAGCATGTCGAGTCGGGTGGCGAGCCGACGCAGGTTGATACCGTCGTCCTGCTCCACCACCATCACCGCCCGCAACTGGGCGCCGGACACGCGGTTGGCGGTCCCCTCCCGGGCAGACTCCCAGATGCCCAGCAGGGCAGCGGCCGTCGCATCCAGCGCGGCAGCCATACTCGCCTCAGGGTCCGTCGGACGGTTCAGTTCTGCCATGGTGGCCCGAGAGTACTCCGAACCTCCTGGTGGTCGAGCTTTCAGTGAAGGACTGACGATGAACGAACCGGTCAACCGGGCACGACGTGCCCTGAACGAGACACCAGCTGACCGGCTCGTCGGTGGCATCGGGGACGTGCTCGCCCAGCCGTACGGGATCACCGACGTCGAGCTCTATCAGGTCGACTACCGACTCGCGGAGCTGCTGCCACTGACCGAGGGTGACTCGATCACGAGCCCCGGGCATCCGGCCTGGCGCGCCTTCGACCACCAGTCGCCGATAGTTTCCGACGGCACCGCCTGGTTCCCGGTCACCATGCGTGGCGAGCGTCGGGGGGTGCTGCGCCTGTCGCCCGTTCCGGACGACCGGGAGTTCTTCGCCGACCTGGCCGACATCGCCACCGCGCTCGCCCACGAGGTGGCGGCGGTCTCCGCCGGCACCGACGTCTATCGGGCGGCCCGGCGCACCCAACGCCTCACCCTGGCCGCCGAGATGCAGTGGGACCTGCTCCCCGGCCGCAGCCGCATCCGGCCCTCGTTCAGCCTGGCCGGGCAGTTGGAGCCGGCGTACGCGGTGCGCGGCGACAGCTTCGACTGGTCCGACGACGGGGAACGGGTCTGGTTGTCCACCATCAACGGCACCGGTGAAGGGGTGGCCGCGTCCCTGCTCACCTCGCTGGCCACCCACGCGTTGCGCAACGCGCGTCGGGCCGGGCTGAGCCTGGCCGACCAGGCCGCCCTCGCCGACCAGGCCATCTACGACCTGTACCGGGGCGAGCAGCACCTCTCCGCGTTGCTGATGGAGCTGGACCTAAGTTCCGGGATGATGACAGTGGTGGACGCCGGCTCACCCCGGCTGGTCCTGCTCCGCGACGGGGACGTCACCGAGCAGCCGCTGGAGGCGCAGTTCCCGCTGGGCATGTTCGAGGCGACCGACTACCACGAGCAGAAGTTCCCGCTGCAGCGCGGCGACCGGCTCTTCGTGGTCAGCGACGGGGTGGTGGAGGCCGCCGGTCAGCACATGCGCTACGGCGAGACGGCGCTGGACCGGTTCCTGCGGCGGACCGGGCCGATGGCCCCCCTGGACGCCGTCCGGTCGCTGATCGGTGATCTGCGCGCGTTCGTGTCGGGTGACCTGGTCGACGACGCGGTGGTCGTCTGCCTGGACTGGACCGGCCCGCAGCCGTGACCGGTGGTCAGTACGCGCCGCGGCCGTTCAGCACCGCGCCGAAGGTCTTCCAGAGGATGGTGAGGTCGGCGGCGAGGGACCAGTTCTCCACGTAGTAGAGGTCCAGCCGGATGCCGTCCTCCCAGCTCAGGTCGGAGCGGCCACTGACCTGCCACAGGCCCGTCATGCCGGGCTTGACCAGCAGCCGTCGGGCCACGTCACCGTCGTAACGGGCCACCTCCGAGGGCAGCGGCGGGCGCGGCCCGACCAGGCTCATCTGCCCCAGCAGCACGTTGACCAACTGCGGCAGCTCGTCCAGTGACCATTTGCGCAGCAGCCGGCCGACGCGGGTCACCCGGGGGTCCTGGCGCATCTTGAACATCAGGCCGTCGGTCTCGTTGCGCGCGGTCAGCTCCGCGAGCAGCGCGTCCGCGTTCACCACCATGGTGCGGAACTTGAAGACGCCGAACTCCTGCCCGCCGCGACCGACCCGGACCTGCCGGAACAGCACCGGGCCCCGGCTGTCCAGTTTGATGGCCAGCGCGATGAACGCGATCAGCGGCAGCAGCACCGCCAGCGCCAACGACGAGACGGACCGGTCGACGAAACCCTTCACCAGCTTGCGCACCCCGCGGAACTCGGGCGCCTCGACGTGGATCAGCGGCAGGCCGGCGACCGGGCGGGTGTGGATGCGCGGGCCGGCGACGTCGGTCAGCGCGGGTGCCACGACCAGGTCGACGCCGGTCCCCTCCAACTGCCAGCCGAGGCGGCGCAGCCGGGCCGCGGTCAGCTCACCGGAGGCGGTCACCGCGACCGTGTCCGCGCCGATCGCGGTGGCGGCCTCCGGGATGCCCCGGAAGGACCCCACCACCGGCACGTCACCCAGCCGCTGCGCCACCGGCGCGAGCAGCGCGTCCGGGATGCAGGCGCCCACCACCTGGTAGCCGGCGTACGGCTCGCGGCGCAGCGTGTGGACCAACTCCAACACGTGAGCGGTATCGCCGACCACCAGCACCTTGCGGGACCAGCCGGCACCCAGCGAGCGGGCCCGGTGCAGCCGCTTACGGGCGGCGAACCGCGCCACCTCCAGCCCGACGGTGCCCACCGCGAAGGAGATGCCCAGGAAACCCCGGGAGACGCCGACATCGGCGATGTAGCCGATGATGGCGATCGCCCCGGCCAGGCGCAGGCTGGCTGAGCTGACCCGCCGGTACTCGTCCGCCCCGTAGCCGATCACCCGGTCGTCGTAGCAGCCGAGCGCCTTGAGCGAGATCAGCCAGGCCAGCACCAACCCGGGGGCGACCAGCACGTACGGGATCTCCGAGCCGGTCGGCTCGTCGTCACCGAAACGGGCGACGTACCCGATCAGCAGCGCGATGATGAGGATGGTGGTGTCCAGCACCACCAGAACCCGGACGTAGGACCGTTCGTCAGCGCGCGCCACCGACCCGGCGCGTCGATCGTCCGGCTCCGCCGACGTGGCGGGGGTCAACAGTGTCGCCACGCTCACCGGCCCTCCCACTCTGTACAGGATGGCCCCGGCCGACGGGTCGGTCCGGAGGCGGACCGACTATGCCGGAACAGTCGACATCCTGCCTTGACAACTATGACTGCCGATTGCTTCCGACGTATTGCCGTCACTTTTCTTCAACAACCTGGTGACCGAAAAGGGGCCTGCCACACCGAATCGACGGTACGGCAGGCCCCTTGACGTCTGAGCGTCGGATCAGCGCGGCGCTGGCGGACGCCGTGCGATGGCGCTGAGGAAGATGCTGCCGATCTCGCTCGGGTCCTTCGTGACGAAGACGTCGCCACCGGTCACCTTGGTGATCGACTCCAGCTCCGCCTTGCTGACGCCCTCGCCGATACCGATCATGATGACCTGGACCGGCCGCTCCGGGTCGGCGATCTGCTTGAGCTTGCTGAGCAACTGCTGCTGGTTGAGGCCGTTGTCGTCCTCGTTCTTGCCGTCGGTGAACAGCACGATCGAATTGACCCGGCCCGGCTGCCAGTTCTCCTGCACCGCCTGGTACGCGGCCAGCATGGTGTCGTAGAGGCCGGTGTCACCGCTGGAAGGCTTGACGGTGGCGAGCGCGCCCTCCAACTGGGCCCGCTGACCGGAGAGCGGCCCGATCGGGACCAGCTCCCGGTAGTCCCGGTTGCCGACGAGCTTGGTGGAGAAGGTCCACAGGCCGATCGACCAGGAGTCGTCGAAGAGGCCGAGGCCGCGACGGGCCGCGTCGACGGTGACCTCTTCCCGGCTGCGGTTGTTGGCGCTGGGCACCGGGTCCTTCATCGAGCCGGACACGTCGATGACGGCGAGCATCCGACCGGACTGGGTGGCGATCGACCAGCTGGAGACGACCCGCTGGATGGCGGCCGGGTCGAGGCCACCCGCCGCGGTGCCGCCGTTCGCCGGTGCGGTCGGCGCGCCGCCGGACGGGCTCGGAGCACCCTGCGGCGCCTTGAAACCATCGCCCCAGTTGCCGTCCGGCGCGCGCAGCGACTGCGCGGCGAGCCGGTTACGGAAGGTCGGGCTGGTGAGCAGCTCGTACAGCACCTTGGCCGCCGACGCCTTGCTCGGCTCGATGCCGGGCAGCACCGCGTACGGGTAGTCCAGCGGCATCGGCGCCGGCTCCATGTAGAGCGCGGCCAGCGGCACCGGCGGCTTCTTGCTGTTGTACGCGATCACGTCTTCTTCGGACAGAGCCGCCGCGCCGAGACCGCTCGCGATGGACGTCGCGTCGTTGGCCGTGGGGAAGCGGGCCAGCAGGTCGTTGCGGAGCGAGGAACGCCCTGTGGCCAGTGCCCGCAGCGCCCCGACGGTGTTGCGCTGGGCGTCGCCGCCGGCGCCGTTCGCCGCAGCGGTCAGCGAGAGCAGACCGGACAGACCCGCGGCGTCGCGGGTCGGCTCGACGATCCCGGTCCGCAGCGGAGAGCTGCTGTTGTTGACCTGCTTGAGTAGGTCGGTCCAGTTGAACTTCTTGTCCGGCCAGCCCAGTCGGGTGGCGATCGGCTCGGGCATCGCGACGACGATCGGGCTGCGCGCGATGGACTGGCCGTTGGTCGGAGCGAACGCCGTCGCGTCCTTCTTCAGCCGCAGCAGCCAGGTCGAGGAGTCGGGCACCCAGACGTCCGGGCTGACGGCGGTGCCACTGGCCTGCCCCACACCGGCCAGCAGGGCCCCGTGCTTGGCCGCCACCACGGCCGCCACGTCGACCGGGTCGGACGCGGACACGTCGACGCGGATGCAGGTCGGGCCCACCGCCGCGCCGTCCTTGACCCACTGGGACGCGGCAGCGTCAACCGCTGGCGCGAGTTCGGAGGCGACCGCCACGGCTAGTCGGATCTCTCCCGAGCAGCTGGGCTGGATCAACTCCTGGTAGCCGAACCACGCGCCCGTCGTCACGACGAGCACCCCCGCCGTTGCGGCGGCGGCGGCTAGGTGGAGTTTCGAACGCATGCGATGGCGGCCTGCTGACACGGTGACCATCTTGCGTACTAGGTGCCGTCTCTGCCACATCCGTTCGGACTAAAGTTACGGAGGAGAAACAGTTAACCACTTTTTTGCAACACAGAGTGACGAGGCAGCCTCGCGGCGTTGCCAAACCAGTGCCAGCCTCACGTCTATTGAGCGAGCGTTCAGGCCAGAACGCAGGTCGGGCTCGGCACCGGCACCGGCTCGCCGGCCGCCTCCAGGACGCCGGTGTCGGCGTCGCGACGGAACACCCGCACCATGTCCGCCCGCTCGTCGGCGACGTAGAGGTGCTCCCCGATGAGGGCGAAGTGCCGGGGCCACTCACCGCCGGTGTCCACTTCGGCCACCAACTCGGGCAACTCCCCGGCCACCGCGAAGACCGCCAGCGTCCCCACCCCACGGTTAGCGACGTACAGGAACCGGCCGTCCGGGGCGACCGCGACCTCCGACGGCTGGACGTGACCCGCGCGCCCGCTCGCCTCGACCCGCCCGCGCTGGTGCAACGCGCCGTCGTCGGTCAGCTCATAGGCGGTGACCGAGGCGTCCAGCTCACCGACGACGTAGCAGCGTCGTCCGTCCGGGTGCCGGGCCAGGTGCCGGGGGCCGGTGCCGGGCTTCGTACGCACCCGGGGCGCACGCGGCACCAGTCGCCCGGTCGCCTCGTCCAGGTCGTACCGGTAGACCGAGTCGGTGCCGAGATCCACGCCGAAGATCGGCCCCTGGCCCGCACCGGGCGAGACCATGTGGGCGTGGGCGTGGTCCTGGCGCTCCGGGTCGGGGCCGTGCCCCTCGTGCACCACCAGGTCGGTGCGCTCGCCGGGCACGCCCTGCGGGTCGAGCGGGAAGACCGCGATGCTGCCGCTGCCGTAGTTGGCCGCCAGCAGGTGACCGCCACCGGGCAGCACCGCCAGGTGGCAGGGCTCCGCACCGCCGGTCGACCGACTGCCGAGCGGGTCCAACGCGCCGTCCGCACCGACCCGCCAGGCGCTGATCTCGCCGTCCGTCAGCTCGTTGACCGCGTAGAGCACCGGCTTGGTGGGGTGCCGCACCAGGAAGGAGGGGGACGGGGTGACCGCCACCGTGCCGAGCGGTGTCAGCGCCCCGGTGCTCGGGTCGCGACGCGCGGCGACGATGCCGCTGCCCCGCCCGCCGCTCTGCGCGGTGTAACCCCCGATGTGGACGACCTCACCCTGACTGCTCACGCCCAACTCCTCCGCCGGCAACCTTCGTTGATCCAACCAGAGGCTGCCCGCGTTGCCCGCCCGTTAACCGGCTTTTCGGCCCGGATCTCAGGCCGCCGGCACCGGCTCACCGCGCTGTCGGGCGACGTGCTCCACCAGAGAGATCAGAACCATCTTCCCGGACTGCCGGTCCCGGGCGTCGCAGAGCACCATCGGTACGTCCGGGTCCAGGTCGAGCGCCCGGCGTACGGTCTCCAGGTTGAACCGGCGGGAGTCGTCGAAACAGTTCACGCCCACAACGAACGGGATTCCCCGCTGCTCGAAGTAGTCGATGGAGGGGAAGCAGTCGGCCAACCGCCGGGTGTCGGCGAGCACCACGGCGCCGAGCGCGCCGAAGGCCAGCTCGTCCCAGAGGAACCAGAACCGGTCCTGGCCCGGCGTGCCGAACAGGTAGACCTGGAGGTCCTCGTTGATGGTGATGCGGCCGAAGTCCATCGCCACAGTGGTGGTGGACTTGCCCTCCACGCCGGAGAGGTCGTCGGTGCCGATCCCGGCACCGGTGAGCACCTCCTCGGTCTGCAACGGACGGACCTCGCTCAGGGCGCTCACCAAGGTCGTCTTGCCAGCTCCGAAGCCCCCCGCGATGAGGATCTTCAGTGCCAGCGGGATGGTGGTGCTGGTGCCCACCCGGTCATAGCGCACGGAGTCCACTGACCACCGCCTTGAGGATGTCGTCGTCGGGAAGGATGCCGGCGGCCGGCGGCTCGTGCACCGCGACCAGGCCCTCGGCGAGGAGATCACCGAGCAGTACCCGGACCACGCCGACCGCGAGGTCCAGCTCGGCTGCCAGTTCGGCCACCGACACCGGTCGGTGGGCCAACGTGACCAGCCGTCGATGCTCCGGCAGCAGATGCGAATGGCTTGTCGCGTCGACGTCCGAAGCGGCCAACACGAACGCGACCAGGTTGAATCCGTCGACGGCGGGGCGTACGCGGCCTCCGGTGAGGGTGTACGGGCGCATCACCGGGCCGGCTTCACCGTCCAGCCACTCGTGCTGCGGCCCGGGCGGTTCAGTCCTCATCTCCGGCACCCGCCGCCGATCGGGCCGGCGCGGCGAGGCTCTCCCCCACGCGGATCACCAGCATCGCCATCTCGTACGCGACCAGCCCGATGTCCGCGTCGGCGTCGCTCACCACGGCCAGGCAGGCACCCTGCCCGGCGGCGGTGACGAAGAGGTACGCCTCCTCCATCTCCACCACTGTCTGCCGGACCGGGCCGCCGTCCACGTGCCGGCTGGCGCCTCGGGCGAGGCTGGAGAAGCCGGCGGCGAGCGCACAGAGGTGCTCGGCGTCGGAGCGATCCAGCTCGGCCGAGCAGCCGAGCAGCAGGCCGTCGGCGGAGAGCACCACCGCCTCCCGGGCGGCGGGTACCCGTTGCACCAGTTCGTCGAGCAACCAGTCCAGGCCGGCGCTCTGCTTCGTCGAATGCCGCACTAGGCGTCCCTCTCAGTCGCGGTCGGGGGTTCGGGGGTCGTCGGCGGGTCGGTGGGGGCCGCCTGGACCGCCGGGCCGGTCGGCGCTGGCGGGCCGGTCGGCGCGGGCGGGGTGATGGCGGTGGCGCGTCCGCGCGCCGTGCCGGCCTGGAGTGCCGCCATTACCTGGCGGACCTCCTCCGGCGAGCGGGGCGACGGCGTGTCGGTGACGGTCGAGCGGGGCTGGGCGGCGGGGGTACGACGTCGCACCCGGCGGGGCAGACCATCCAGCTCGTCGTCCGGCTCGTCAGGGGTGGCCGACCCCTCGACGCGCCCGTCGGCGGGGGCGATGGTCGAGGTCGGCGCTCCGCTGGGCGGGGCCGTGCTGGCGGACGGGGCCGTCGGCGGTCGGGTACGGGGGCGGGTCACGGCGCCCCGGCGCGCCGTCCGGGCCAGCCGCCGGCTCGGGTCGGCCGACGCGGTGTCGAGCGTGGCGGGGTCGGGGCCGGCCGGCGGCTCGGTGGTGACGAGGTCGCCGGGGACCAGCACGACGGCGGTCACGCCACCCTCCCCGGATGGGCGCAATCGCACCCGTACGCCGTGCCGGGCCGCCAGCCGGGCCACCACGAACAGGCCGAGTCGGGCGCTCTGCGCCGGGTCGAACTCGGGCGAGCTGGCCAGTCGGGTGTTGGCGGTCTCCAGCGCCGCGGCGGACATGCCCAGCCCCTGGTCGGTGATCTCCAGGGCGTACCCGTTGGCCACCTGCTCGCCGGTGACGGTGACCCGGGTGTCCGGCGGGGAGAAGGCGGTGGCGTTCTCGAACAGCTCGGCGAGCAGGTGGATGACGTCGCCGACCGCCCGCCCCAGTACGCCGGCCGGCTGCACGGCCTTGACGTCCACCCGTTCGTACGCCTCGACCTCGGAGATCGCGCCACGGATCACGTCGACCATCGCGACCGGGTGCCGCCAACCCCGACCGGGCGCGGAGCCGGCGAGGATGACCAGATCCTCCGCGTGCCGGCGCAGCCGGGTGGCCAGGTGGTCGACCTGGAACAGCTCGGCCAACTCGTCCGGGTCCTCGCTACGCCGCTCCATCCGGTCCAGCAGGTGCAACTGACGGTGCACCAGGCTCTGGCTGCGTCGGGCGATGTTGAGGAAGACCTCGTTGAGCCCGCGACGCAGGGTGACCTCGTCCACCGCGGCCTGGACGGCGGTGCGCTGCACCTCGGTGAAGGCGCGCCCGACCTCGCCGATCTCGTCGTGGCCGTACTCCAGCGGCGGTGCCTCCCGGGCGACGTCGACCTGCTCGCCACGGCGCAGCCGGGCCACCACGTCGGGCAGCCGGTGCTCGGCCAGCTCCAGGGCCGCGGTGCGGACGCCGCTGAGCCGGCGGACCAGGGTGCGGCCGACCCGCAGCGCCACCAGCACCGAGACGACGACTGCGACGAGCCCGAGTACGCCGGCGGCGGCCAGCCGCACCAGGATGCGGACCGCCATCGGCACCGAACGGTCGGCGAGAGCGTCGGCCTCGGACAGTTCGAAGTCCCGCAACTGCTGCTGTACCGCGTCCTGGCTGGCCTGCCAGGCCGCGGCGTCGACAGTCGGCCGGCCGGACCGGTTGGGCACGACCAGCGCGTCCTGCATGTTGCGCAGCCGGGTGAACGCCTCGCTCTCGGTCAACCGTTGGTACGCGACCCGACTGCTCTCGGGCAGGTCCGCCACTGCGCTCTCGGTGAGCCACCGTTGGTTGCCGATGGCCTGGACGAGCTGCGTGTGCTCCCCCTCGGCGAACCGTCCGGCGGTCAGCGCGCCGGCCAGCAGCGCGTCGCTCTGGCCGAGCAGTTCCCGGGAGCGACCGAGCGCGGTGAGCGCCAGCGCCTGCCGGTTGATGTCCGGGTCGGTGAGGGTCGCCATGCCGGCGAACGCCTGGAAGGCCGCGGCGACCATGCCGCTGTGGAGGCCGATCGCACCGGCCCGGTCCACCTTGCGCTCGTCGATGAACCTCCGCCCGTCGGGTAGCGCCGCCAGGGAGTTGACCAGCTGGTCGACCCGGGTTTCCAGCGAGTCGTCGGCGGCGTCGCGCAGCGGCTCCCCGTCCACCCGGCGGCGCAGCTCGGCGACCGCCCGGTCGGTGCGCCCGCGCTGCTCGGCGAGGGCGGGCAACTCGGTATCGCCGGCGAGCTGCACCACCGAGAGTCGGCGTTCCCGTTGCAGCTCGGTGACCACCGTCTCGCCGGGACGACCCAGGTCGTACAACAGGGTGCGGGCGGAGAGCAGGTTCAGGGCGGGACCGAAGGTCAGCGTGGTCGCGAAGATCCACAGCGCCAGGAGCGCGGTCACCGGCGCGACGACCAGTGCGGTCAGCTTCGAGCGGATCGGCCAGTCGCGGGTTTTCATCAGACCTCGCCCGTACAGGGTGGCAGGAGGGTGCCGGCACCGCCGGGCACCGCGCCTGCCGGCTGCGCGCCCGGCCGCGTCGCCGGGCACCGGCGCGGGCGCCTTGGGCAGGATACGTAATCGGAGGCTGTTTCACTACCGCCCGTGTCGTCACCGCCCAAGCGCCGCGTCCGGGCTGAAACAGGCCTCGGCCGGTGAGTGGTTGCGCCCCTCGTCAGGAAAGTGTCTCGGATCGGGATTGGCGATCACTGCGCGGAGGGAATAGCAGATGACGAAGGAGGAGCCCATGTCGCCCACGCAGATAGTCGTCATCGTGCTCGTCGTGCTGGTGATCGTCGCGGTGCTGGCCGTGGCCGCCCGTTCGCTCAACAACCGCCGGGCCCTGCGCAACCGGTTCGGGCCGGAGTACGACCGGGTGGTGGCGGAACAGGACAGCCGGTCCGCCGCCGAGCGCGAACTGCGCGACCGGGAACGCCGGCATGCCGAGCTCACGCTCACCCCACTGACCCCGGAGTCCCGGGCCCGCTACGCCGCGGCCTGGGAGGAACTTCAGATCCGCTTCATCGACACCCCCGGCGAGACGGTGGGCGACGCAGACGTTCTGGTCACCCGGCTCATCGAGGAGCGGGGCTACCCGACCGGTGACTTCTCCGACCAGATCGCCCACCTCTCCGTCGAGCACGCCCGCACCCTGACCAACTACCGGGACGCGCACGAGATCCACCTGCGCAACTCCCGGGGCGAGGCCAGCACCGAGGAGCTGCGGCAGGCGGTCGTGCACTACCGCGCACTCTTCGCCGATCTGCTGGGCGAGGAGCCGGTCGGCCACCGCACGCCCGAACAGCGCCACCACCCGGACCACGACGCCACGAGCCGCTGAGGAGGCCACCGATGCGCCAGGAAGAGCAGCAGGTGAGCAACGACCACCCGGAGGCCGTCCGCTCCGCGCCCGTGCCGGTACCCCCGGCCGGCGACCGGGGCGACCGCTCCGACGTCCCGGAGGACGCCCTCGACGACCGGGGCACCTTCGACGACCAGACCGCCGCCCACGAGCGGGCCGACGACACCGACCGGGACGCCGCGTACGACCCGGCCGACGACGAGCTGACCGACGACGCCGACCCGCGTCACCGGCGCGATGACCGGTCCACCGACGAGGGCGGTTTCCACGAGCCGGGGCCGCTGCCGACGACGTTCGGCGCCACCACGGTGGCCGACGCGGTGGCCGCCTCCGCGCTGGCCAGCCCGCACCCGCAGGACCAGCCGGACCCGAGGGCCGAGCGGACCGCCCAGCCGGGCGACGGCGCCGAGGACGGTGAGCGGGAGGGCCTGCGCGCCGACCCCACCGCCGAGCTGCACCGCCGCGACGCGTACGTCGACGACAGTGCGGACGTCGACGACCGCACGGATGTCGACGACAGCGCGGACGTCGACGACCGCACCGACCTGGACGACCGCGCCGACGCGGACACGTCCGCGCGCACCGTCGTCGCGCCGGGGAGCACTGACGGCGACCCTGAGCGGCGCGGCGACCTGACCGGCGACCGGGACGCCGCGACGGCGGGCGCGGCCGGCTACGGCAGCGCGACACCGGAGATGGTCGACCCGGACGCGGACGGCGAACCGGCCCCCGGTGACGACGCCAGCCCCACGCTGGAGTCCGCCGGAACATCCCGACCCGCCGGGTCGACAGTCGCGGCCGAGCCGGTCACGCTTCTCGACACGGACACCGCGCAGGGCTTCCGGGACCGCTGGCGGGACGTGCAGCTGCGTTTCGTCGACGACCCGCAGGCGGCTGCCGGCGAGGCGCAGTCGCTGGTGGAGGAGGCCATTCAGGCCCTCTCCTCGGCGCTGGCCGCGCAGAAGAACACGCTGGGCGGGTGGCAGGACGCCGGCTCGGCCGACACCGAGCAACTGCGGATGGCGGTCCGCAACTACCGGGACTTCCTGGACCGCGTTCTCGGTCGCTGAGTCCACCGGACCGACACTGGCGCCCCGGCCGAAAACGGCCGGGGCGCCCTTCTGCGTACCGATCCAGCCAGGCCGCTCGAAGAGGTCAGACACACCCGGGCGCATCCTCCGGGAGTGAAACCGCTCGGACCGGGTAATAGGGCGCGCGCGAACCAACCAGCGCGGACGTCGGGACGAGGGGTGACGGGATGGGCGGCGACGGTCTCCGGCTCAACATGAACGGCCTGGACTACCTGATCCTGGCGCTGTACTTCGTCACCGTTCTCGGGGTCGGCTTCGCCGCGCGCCGGGCCATCCGGACCAGCGTCGACTTCTTCCTCTCCGGCCGCTCCCTGCCGGCCTGGGTGACCGGTCTCGCCTTCGTCTCGGCGAACCTGGGCGCGTTGGAGATCATCGGAATGGCCGCCAACGGGGCCCAGTACGGCGTCATGACGGTCCACTACTACTGGATCGGCGCGGTCCCGGCGATGGTCTTCCTGGGCATCGTGATGATGCCCTTCTACTACGGCTCCAAGGTCCGCAGCGTGCCGGAGTACCTGCGGCTGCGCTTCAACCGCCCCACCCACCTGCTCAACGCGATCAGCTTCGCCGTCGCCCAGGTGTTGATCGCCGGCGTGAACCTGTACGCGCTGGCGCTCGTCATGCAGGCGCTGCTCGGCTGGCCGCTCTGGACGGCGATCGTGGTCGGCGCGGCGATCGTGCTGGCGTACATCACCATCGGCGGCCTGTCCGGGGCGATCTACAACGAGGTGCTCCAGTTCTTCGTCATCCTGGCCGGCCTCATCCCGGTCACCGTGATCGGCCTGGTCAAGGTCGGCGGGTGGAACGGCCTGATGGACGCGGTCGGCGACACCAAGCTCGGCGAGGCCGGCCTGCACGCGTGGCAGGACACCGGCAGCACGGCCAACCCGCTGGGCGCGCACTGGATCGGCATCGTCTTCGGCCTCGGCTTCGTGCTGTCCTTCGGCTACTGGACGACGAACTTCGCCGAGGTGCAGCGGGCCCTCTCGGCCAAGAACATGAGCGCCGCCCGGCGTACGCCGATCATCGCCGCGTACCCGAAGCTGTTCATCCCCCTGGTCACGGTCATCCCCGGCCTGGTGGCCCTGGTCACGGTGAAGGGCCTCGGCGCGGAGAGCGGCGACCTGCAGTACAACAACGCCATCCCGCTGCTGATGCGCGACCTGCTCCCCAACGGCGTGCTCGGGGTCGCGGTCACCGGCCTGCTCGCCTCGTTCATGGCCGGCATGGCGGCCAACGTGAGCGGCTTCAACACCGTCTTCACCTACGACATCTGGCAGGCGTACATCCGCCGTGACCGGTCGGACGAGTACTACCTGCGCGTCGGCCGGTGGGCGACGGTCGCCGCCGTGGTGATCGGGATCGGCACCGCGTTCATCGCGGCCGGGTTCAGCAACATCATGAACTACATCCAGGCGCTCTTCTCCGTCTTCAACGCGCCGCTGTTCGCCACCTTCATCATCGGCATGTTCTGGAAGCGGATGACCGCGCTGGCCGGCTTCTGGTCGCTGCTGCTGGGCACCCTGGTGTCGCTGAGCCTCTACCTGCTCTACAAGGCCGGGGTGATCGATTTCAACTCCGACCTGGAGGAGAGCTTCTGGGGCGCCGGTCTGGCGTTCGTCACGGCGGTGGTGGTCGCCGCGATCGTCACCCCGCTCACCTCACCCAAGCGGGACGAGGAGTTGCGCGGGTTGGTGTACGGCATGGGCGGCGTCGACCTGAAGGGCGACGTGCTCGCAGGGGACGCCGCCTGGTACCGCTCCCCGGTGCTGCTCGGTCTGATCGCGGTCGCGCTGGCCGCCCTCTTCTACATCCCGGTCTTCTGAGGAAAGGGGTCGGCAGATGAGCAACGACGGCCAGCCGGCACAGGACCCACTGATCGACGAGGCACAGGCCGAGCAGCGGCGCTCGGCCGCGGCCCGGTTGTTCGACATCCGCCGGGTGATCGGTGGCCTCTTCGTCGCGTACGGGGTCATCGTCACGCTGATCGGCATCTTCGACAGCCGGGCCGAGATCGACAAGGCCGAAGGCGTACGGATCAACCTGTGGGCCGGGCTGGCGATGCTCGTGTTCGGTCTGCTCATGCTGCTCTGGCAGTGGTGGCGCCCAGCGGAGGCGCCGGCGCCGAACGAGCAGCAGCCCGACGCCTGACCCAACCGCGCCGCCCCGGCCCGACCGCCGGGCGGTGCGGCATGAGCGCGGCACGAAGGGGTACGCGGGGGAATCAGGCACCGTGTCGGACCCAGGAGGCAGCACCATGACCGATCGCGATCGCCAACCGCCGCTGGAGGACAGCCCCGAGGTGGCCTCGGCGGTGGACGATGACGCCACCGTGCCGCAACTGCGGACCGGAGGCGGCCCGGACCGGGACACCCCGGGCTTCGCCGAACCCCGCAGTCGACCGGGCGACCTCGCACCCGACACCGACGAACTGATCGGCGACCCGTACGCCGCCGGCACCGGGGCGACCGGGACGGGCACCGGCGCCGGCGGGGACAACATCCGCACCGGGGGCGAGCAGCCCTGGGAGCCGGAGGACCTGGTGATGGCCCGCGGGCAGGATCTGACACCGGAGAACCTGGAGAAGGCCCGCCGTGACCTGGCCGAGCAGGGCCAGGCGGCGATCGAACGCACGGTGCCCTGATCGGGCCGACAAAGGGGGGTCCCCGGCCCGACCTGTGACGGTCGAGCCGGGGACCCGGGGGGAACCTGCTGCCAACAGTGCCTCACCAACCACTGGCAGCGGGTTGGTGCGTGAGCTACCCGATCAGAGCGCCGGGTAGGCGTTGCGCATGAGCTCCTGGAACTGGGCGGAGAACCAGGCACCGGAGATCGTCGCGTTGCCCAGAGCCCCCGACGGGTTGTTGCCGTTGCGGGCGTTGCCGCCGTACGTCGGGTCACACATCCGGTCGAAGCCCTTGCCCTCGTTGTTCGGGATCTCGCTGCTGGAGCCGTCCGACTCGCCCGGCGGCTTCACCCAGACGTAGGCGTCGATGCCCGTCGCCGGGTTCGCCCGGGGCCGCTCACCGAGACCGGCACCGGCCTGGTTGCACCAGTTGCCGAGGTGCGCCCGGCGGTCGATGCGGCCACCGTTGACGTACGTGTCGACGCTCGTCATCGCGCCCGGCCCGGTGGGTCGGGCGGAGCCGCCCCAACCGTTGCGGGAGGTGTCGATGAGCATGCCGATGTTCGAGTTGAAGCCCAACGAGACCAGCTTGGTCCGGAAGGCCTGGGCGAACGACAGCTCGTCGACGTAGTAGTTCCAGTCGACCCACTTGGACTGCCGCACCGTCTGGCCGTTCACGTTGTCGGTGACCTTGAAGTACGGCTCCTGGAGCGCCGAGTAGTTCGCGGTGTTGGTGATGAATCCGTGCACGTTGTTGACCGTGCTGCCGGAGGCGACCGCGGCGGTCTTCAGGATTTCGGCGCTCGGGTTGAAGTTGCTGTCCCAACCGAGCCAGCCGTGGTGGCCGGAGTCGATGTAGTTGTAGACGTTGCCGATCGCGCCCAGCTTGGCCAGGGCGTAGCCGACGCCGTTGACGTAGGCGCCGTTTGCCTTGACCGTGTCGCACATGACCGTGCCGCCAGGCTGCCCGGAGGTGTTGGTCACCAGGTTCGGCAGCGAGTCGATCTCGATGATGTTGATGATCCGCAGGCTGCTGTACTTCGACTGACCCTGGATCGCGGCGATCGGGTCGATGTACTGGGCCTTGTACTTCGGCAGCTCGTCCGGTCCCAGCTCACCGTTGGAGGCGAGCGCCGAGCAGTCCCGGCCGGGCAGGTTGTAGATCACGAACTGGATGTAGCCGGCACCCTGGCGCAGCGCCTCGTCCAGGTGCTCCTTCACCCCGAAGGCACCGTTGGAGCTGCTGTTCGGCGTGCCGTTGATCGCGGCGATCCGGTCCAGCCAGACGGCGGTGGGGTTGTTGGAGACCCGGCTTCCGCCGGCCTCGGCGTCCGCCTTGGCCTTCCACTCCGGGTTCACGTAACCGCGGACCCCGACGTACGGGTTGTCGACCTTCGTGCCGGGCGGCGGGGTGGTGGGCGGCGGGTCGGTGGGCGGAGGGGTGGTGGGCGGCGGGTCCGTCGGCGGGGGCGTGGTCGGTGGGGGCGTCGTCGGCGGGGTGGTGCCACCGTTGCAGGCCACGCCGTTGAGGGTGAACGAGGTCGGCTTCGGGTTGCTGCCGCTCCACGCGCCGTTGAAGCCGATGCTCGTCGACGCGCCGGTGGCCAGGGTGCCGTTGTAGGACATGCTCCGGGCGGTGACCTGGCTGCCGGACTGGGTGTACGTGGCCGACCAGCCCTGCTGCACCCGCTGGCTGGAGTTGGGGAAGGTCCAGCCGAGCGTCCAGCCGTTCAGCGGGTCGCCGATGTTCTTGATGGTGATGTTCGCGGTGAAGCCGCCCTGCCAGTCGTTACTCGTGTACGCGATGTCGCACTGCGTCGCGGCCTGCGCCGCGGTAACCGGAATCGTTACGAGCCCACCGGCGACCAGGGCACCCGCGCCGGCGAGCGCGAGGGCCCGGCGTGGGCCGGTAAACCTTCTCCACACATTCATGCCACTGATCTCCTTGGGCGAGACCGGGCCCACGTACGGCCCGGCGGGACGGCCCGATGGGCGTCCTGCACGGACGGCCGTCGGCGCCACGGGATTCTTTGGGGGCGCCCGACCCGGACGGGCGATGGTGGTGGTGGTGCCCGACCGATGCGTCGGCCGGTCGATCGGCGGCGGGTGCGTCGCCCGGTGAAACCGGGTGCCCTCGACTCCCTGCCTGCACGGTGTGGCTCTCAGAACCGCGTTCGCCGATTCTTGCATGGGAGCGCTTCCATGGCAATGGCTCGATGTGTTGACGGAACCGCTCCGGACGATACCCCCGAGCACGCCGGAGCGGCACGCGCCGCCCGGAGCCGCAGCTACGGGATGGCGGGGCAGGCCAGGAACGGGCGGCGCGCAACAGCACGGCACACCCACGGACCCCCGGGACGGCTGACACAGCACTCAGCACGGCGAAAGCCGCGTACCACCCCTTCACCTCTTACATGGATCAAAGGTAAAACGCGAATCTTTCACTTCATAAGTCATGAAACAGTCTAACGTCGGTCTTAGCTCGGTTGTCGCCGGGCTCAGGACAACAGGGATGGAGTGACGCAGGTCATGGCTAAGAAGATGCTCGGGAAGGTCGTTGCGGGCGCCGCGCTCGGCGGCGCGTCGCTCCTGGTGTTCGCACCGGGGATCGCGTTCGCCGACGGCCACGACGACGGCAAGGTCTACGCCAAGCCGCATGTCGTCAAGGCTGGCGACGAGGTCAAGCTCCTCGAGATCTGCCCGGATCGGCAGGAGCACGCGTACGTGTGGTCCAAGGTCACCGGCAAGGTCAAGCTCAAGCCGGCGGACGAAGACCGGGGCGAGGACCGCGAGTGGCGTGAGGAGGAGGACTCCTCCGACCACGACAAGGGCAAGGACGACAAGGGCAAGGACCACGAAGGCAAGGACGACAAGGGCAAGGACGAGCACGGCAAGGACGACAAGGGCAAGGACGAGAACGGCAAGGGTGGCCAGGGTGGCGGCGCTGCCGCCGACGCCTACGGCGACGAGGGCAGCAAGGACTGGAAGGGCGAGGAGCACGGCCAGGACGCCGAAGAAGGCCGTGACAAGAAGGACTGGGACTCCAAGGACGAAGACAAGAAGGACTGGGAGTCCAAGGACGAGCACGGCTCGGACAACGGCTCGGACAAGGGCTGGGAGAACAAGGACGAGCACGGCTCCGACTACGGCTCGGACAAGGGCTGGGAGAACAAGGACGAGCACGGCTCCGACTACG